>CBDTZF010000001.1:0-32189 GCA_965364825.1 uncultured Rhodocyclaceae bacterium
ATGGCTTCAAAACGCGCGAGACTGAATGACGACAGCAGCGTATTGGCTTGCGTCGTGACACGATTGTCTTCGATCATGCGCGTAAAACTGGGCGCCGTCGCGCTAAGGATGATGGCCAGTATGGCGAGGGTGATCATCAATTCGATCAGGGTGAATCCACGTTGCATGGCGTTGGTCCGATTGGCTTAGGCTGAATCTAACGGCATGTTTGCGCAAAGCGCGACCCTATGACGCCGGGCAGCCGGTTTCCGACGATGAACGGCGGATGGTACGCGCCGCGCAGAGTGGTTTGCAGTTTTTTCGGCTTGCCGCTAGAATCTGCCGCCTTTGCTGCTGTAGCTCAGTCGGTAGAGCAACTGATTCGTAATCAGTAGGTCACCAGTTCGATTCCGGTCAGCAGCACCAATAAAATCAAACAGACAGGCCAATTCTCCGGAATTGGCCTGTCTGCGTTTCTGGCGCCGGGGAACGACTGGGGAGCGAACATAAATCCGGATTGCAATGCCATCGAGTGTTCTACTTTTTTGGCCGGGGGCTTTCGCGATAAGGTGTTGCCGTGTCGCGTGTCCCAGCGCGGCTCAACCGCCCGCCGCCTATCGGCGGCAAGTAGCACATCGTCGCGCAATCGGGCGCGTAGCACTCTAACCGTTCGGGTGAGTCGTGTCAGAAAAAATCAATAAAAACAATATCATAGATTTAGCGGCAGACGGCCGGCCGCCGCGTCTTGATTGACGCTAACGTAATGCAAAGCTAAGGTTCAGGCCATTCAAGGCGTGGCAGAGGAGGCAGGGCGATGGACATCAGCAAAAGCGTATTTGTGATTACCGGCGGTGGATCGGGGTTGGGCGCGGCAACCGCGCGCATGGTGGTCGAGGCGGGTGGGCGTGTGGTGCTCGCGGATGTGAATGCTGAAGCCGGTGAGGCGTTGGCCGCTGAACTGGGCGATGCCGCACGTTTCGTGCGCACGGACGTGGCGGATGAGGCGAGCGCACGCGGCGCCTTCGATGCGGCGGTCAAGGCTTTCGACACGGTGCATGGGCTGGTGAATTGCGCTGGCGTGGCGCCCGCGGAGAAGGTGCTGGGCCGCAACGGGCCGCACGCGCTGGAAAGCTTTTCGCGGGTCGTCGGCATCAACCTGATCGGCAGCTTCAACATGATGCGGCTGGCTGCCGAAGTGATGAGCAAGAACGAACCGAACGCGGGCGGCGAGCGCGGCGTGATTGTCAGCACGGCGTCGGTGGCAGCCTACGACGGGCAAATCGGCCAGGCGGCGTACGCGGCATCCAAGGGCGGCGTGGTGGCGCTGACGCTGCCGGTGGCGCGTGAATTGTCGCGCCACGGCATTCGCGTGATGACAATTGCGCCGGGCATTATGGAAACGCCGATGCTGCTCGGCATGCCCGAAGAGGTGCAAGCGGCGCTGGGGCAGACGGTGCCGTTCCCGGCGCGCATGGGCAAGCCGGCCGAGTTTGCGGCGCTGGTGCAGCATATTGCGCAGAACGGGTATTTGAACGGCGAGGTGATCCGGCTCGACGGCGCGATTCGCATGGCGCCGAAGTAAGCGGAATTTGCGGAACTGGGTGTAACTTGCCGCGCGATGAGAGGCAATGCCGGCGTAGATCGGCCGTTGCCTGCGCGGACACACATTTGAGCAGGCCCATCGCGTTCATGTGATCGCCCTGCAACGGTGCGGTGGTTAGGGCGGCTTGGGCAAGTGTGATACAAAACGCTGAGCGGCCAATGTGTATTGCGCCGGTTGCATGACGTTGAGGCTCTCTTGGCCGAGTTATCCATCGACATCGGCGCGCAATGCGCCGACTGCTATCACTGTGGACTGCCCGTGCCGACTGGCGCGCAGTATCTGGTGCGTGTCGGCGGCCAGGCGCGACCGATGTGTTGCGCAGGATGCCAGGCAGTGGCACAGGCGATCGTCGATACCGGCCTGACGGACTACTACACGCATCGCGACGCGATGCCTGAATCGCCCAGGGAAGCGTTGCCGACGGCGCTCGAAGAACTCGGCCTGTTCGATCACCCGGATTTCCAGAAAAGTTTTGTGCGACCGCTCGATGAGCATGGACGCGAGGCGGCGCTCATTCTCGAAGGCATCACCTGTTCCGCCTGCGTGTGGCTCAACGAACAGCATGTCGCGCGCCTGCCAGGGGTGACGGCGATCGACGTCAACTATGCGACGCGGCGCGCGCGGGTGCGATGGGATGAGCGCCAAATCAAGCTGTCGGAGATCCTCGGCGCGATCCAGGCGATCGGCTATCGCGCCTATCCCTACGACGAAGCGCGCTCGGAACTGATCGCGAAAAAGGAGCGACGCGCCGCGTTGTGGCGTCTGTTCGTGGCCGGCTTCGGCATGATGCAGGTGATGATGTATGCGATTCCGGCGTACATCGCGGGCGAGGGCGATCTATCCGCGGACATCGGACAATTGCTGCGCTGGTCGAGCTTCGTGCTCACCGTGCCAGTCATTTTCTATTCTGCGGCACCGTTCTTTCGCGGCGCCTGGCGTGATCTGCGCATGCGGCGGCTGGGGATGGATGTGCCGGTCGCGCTGGGGGTTGGCAGCGCGTTTTTGGCCAGTTGTTGGGCAACCATCACCGGCAGCGGCGAGGTGTATTTCGACTCGGTGGCGATGTTTGTTTTCTTCCTGCTGTGCGGACGCTATCTGGAAATGATCGCGCGGCAGCGGGCGGTTCGCGGCGTCGAATCGCTGGGCAAGGTGCTGCCGGCGTTCGCCGACAAGCTTTGCATTGATGGCGACGACGAGCGTGTGCCGGTGTCGACGCTGGTGCCCGGCGATCGCGTGCGCGTCAAACCGGGCGGGGCGATTCCGGCCGATGGCGTGGTACTCGAAGGCGTGAGCGCGGCAGATGAATCGCTGCTGACGGGCGAAAGCCGGCCGGTTCCGAAGGCTGCAGGGGCGCTGGTGACGGGGGGCAGCCTCAATGTGTCGAGTCCGCTGGTGATCGAAATTCAACAGGTCGGCGACGCGACCCGTCTGGCGGCGATCAAGCGCTTGATGGAGCGCGCGGCGGCCGAGAAGCCGACCCTGGTGCGGCAGGCCGACCGAGTCGCCGGCTGGTTCATTGCGGCCTTGCTGGTGCTGGCGGTGGCGACCGGGGTCGCGTGGTATTTCATCGATCCGTCGCGCGCCCTTTGGGTATTCGTTTCCGTCCTTGTGGTGAGCTGTCCGTGCGCTTTGTCGCTGGCCACCCCGGTGGCTCTAACCGTTGCCTCTGATGTACTGGCACGCGGCGGCGTGCTGGTCACGCGCGGTCACGCCATCGAGACGCTGGCAAACGCCGACACTTTCATGTTCGACAAGACCGGCACGCTCACTGAGGGCGCGCTACGGCTGGTCGAGGTGGTGCCGGCTGATGGCGCCGACGCGGAGGAAGCCACGACGATTGCGGCGGCGCTCGAGCAGGGCTCGGAGCACCCGATCGCAAGCGGTCTTCGGGCAGCGAGCGCAGACCGGGAGACACCGCGGAGCGTTGTGGCGCATACCGGGCAGGGTGTCGAGGGCGAGGTTCGCGGCGCGCGCTATCGCATCGGCCGCGCCGACTTCGTCCAGGGGCTCACGGGCGCGCCGCCACCCGCGGATTTTTGCGATGATCGTGGGATGTCCGACACCCTTGTGTTCCTTGGGGGCGAGACGGGTTGGCTCGCCATGTTTCGCCTCGCAGACGTCACCCGTGCTGACGCCGGCGCGATGCTTGATGCATTGAAGGCGCGTCACGCCGAGGTCGGTATTCTGAGTGGCGATGCGCCTGGCACAGTGGCCGCGTTTGCGCGCAGCCTGAACGTGAGCGATGCGCACGGTGGGCTCTCGCCACAGGATAAACACGACATGATCGCCGCGCGGCAGCAGGCCGGGCGGGTGGTGGCGATGGTTGGCGACGGGGTCAACGATGCGCCGGTGCTGGCGCAGGCGCATGTTTCGATCGCCATGGGCGGAGGCACCGAACTGGCGCGCACCCAGGCCGACGTCGTATTGCTTGGCGGCAAGCTGAGTGCGCTGGCCGCTGGCGTCGATACGGCGCGCAAGACGCTTCGCGTCATCCGGCAGAACCTGTTCTGGGCGCTGGGCTACAACCTGTGTGCGATTCCGCTGGCCATGGCGGGTTGGGTGACACCCTGGATGGCGGGGATCGGCATGTCGGCCAGTTCCTTGATGGTCGTTCTCAACGCGCTGCGCTTGCAGCGTAAAACGGCGCCGGCGCGAGGCTGACATGGAAAGCCTTTACCTGCTCATCCCCTTGTCAGTGCTGCTGGTACTCGTCATTGGCGTGCTCTTCTGGTGGTCGCTGCGCAGCGGCCAGTTCGACGACCTCGAGGGGCCGGCGTTTCGGGTTATCCAGGACGACGACCGACCGCCGCCTGCGGACGAGCAACCTGCTGACGAAGACGAGGAAAAGTCGTGACCCGTGCAGTCTGCGTGCAATGCAAAGCGTCGGCGCAGGATCGAGATTGATTCATGTCAATGAGCTAGCGCAATGGAAGGGCATACTTCGATTGTGGTTAATCGAGAACGCCGCGCTGCCCAGCCGGCGGGCTCGAAGCAGAGAATCCATGTCTCTCTGTTGGGGTTGGGGGTGCGTGCAAACGCACCCTTTTTTTTGGCCCCAGCTCCTGCCCGGGTTTGTCGGGCATCTTGCCGTGCACTACAATTTTGACTAGCATCACCCGGTCGATCCCGTCATGAGCTATCCTGCGGCGGGGCCGTGGCGGTGTTGTGCGTCGGCGCGTCGGCGTTGATAAAAAACTAAAATTCCATGAGGTAACTCACATGCAATCGCAGACGACTTACAACTATAAAGTCGTGCGCCAATTCACCATCATGACGGTGATTTGGGGCGTCGTCGGCATGCTGGTTGGCGTCATCATTGCGGCGCAGCTCGTATGGCCTGAACTGAACGTGGGAGAGTGGTTTCACTTCGGTCGGCTGCGCCCGCTCCACACCAATGCCGTGATTTTTGCCTTTGGTGGCTGTGCGTTGATGGGGACTTCGTATTACGTCGTCCAGCGAACAAATCACGCCCGGCTTTTTGCGCCGCAGCTGGCGGCATTCAGTTTCTGGGGATGGCAACTGGTCATCCTGCTGGCGATAATCACCTTGCCGCTGGGCTACACCAGCACCAAGGAATACGCCGAGCTGGAATGGCCAATTGACATTCTCATCACCGCGGTCTGGATCTCCTACGCTGTCGTCTTTTTCGGCACCATCGTCAAACGCAAGACCTCCCATATTTACGTCGCCAACTGGTTTTACGGCGGTTTCATCCTGACCATTGCGCTGCTGCATATCGTCAATAGCGCGGCGATTCCCGTATCGCTGACCAAGTCGTATTCGGCCTACTACGGTGTTCAGGATGCAATGATCCAGTGGTGGTACGGGCACAACGCGGTGGGCTTCTTCCTGACCGCTGGCTTCCTCGGCATGATGTATTACTTCGTGCCCAAGCAGGCCGGGCGGCCGGTGTATTCCTACCGCTTGTCGGTGGTGCACTTCTGGGCGTTGATCTTTACCTACATGTGGGCTGGCCCGCACCATCTGCATTACACCGCGTTGCCGGACTGGACCCAGTCTGTCGGCATGGTGTTCTCGCTGATTCTGCTGGCACCATCGTGGGGCGGCATGATCAACGGGATCATGACCTTGTCGGGCGCCTGGCACAAACTGCGAACCGACCCGATTCTCAAGTTCCTCATTACGTCGCTTTCGTTCTACGGCATGTCGACCTTTGAAGGTCCGATGATGGCGATCAAGACGGTCAATGCCTTGTCGCACTACACCGACTGGACCATCGGCCATGTTCACTCGGGCGCGCTCGGCTGGGTGGCGATGATCTCGATCGGATCGGTCTACTATTTGCTGCCGCGCATGTACGGCAAGACAGAGATGTACTCGGTCAAGCTGATCACCGCGCACTTCTGGATCGCGACCATCGGCGTCGTGCTCTACATAGCATCGATGTGGATTGCCGGGGTGATGCAGGGCCTGATGTGGCGCGCCACCAATCCGGACGGAACGCTGACCTATTCGTTCGTCGAGTCGGTCAAGGCGAGTTATCCGTTCTGGTCAATTCGTTTGCTCGGCGGCGTCCTTTTCCTGAGCGGCATGTTGATCATGTTGTACAACATGGTGAAGACGATTGCCGGTGAGAAAGCCTACAGCGCGCCCGTTCTGGCACCGCAGACGGCCCACGCCTGATCAGGAGAGGGACATGGCAAAAAACAGACATGAATTCATCGAGAGCAACGTCGGCTGGTTGATTGTTTTCACCGTTCTGGTCGTCAGCATCGGCGGCCTGGTGGAAATCGTGCCGCTGTTCTTTCAGACTTCGACGACGACGCCGCTCAACGAAATCGTCAAGCCCTACGACCCGTTGAGACTGACCGGGCGCGACATCTACATTCGCGAAGGCTGCGTTCAATGTCACTCGCAGATGATCCGTCCCTTCCGCGCGGAGACGGAGCGCTATGGTCACTATTCGGTCGCCGGCGAGTCCGTCTATGACCATCCCTTTCTGTGGGGCTCCAAGCGCACCGGGCCAGACCTTGCACGTGTCGGTGGCCGGTACTCTGACGAGTGGCATCGCGTGCATCTGAACAATCCGCGTGACGTGGTACCGGAGTCGAACATGCCGGCTTTTTACTGGCTCGATCGGCCGGTCGATGCGAGCGATATCGAAGACAAGATGCGCGCGTTGAATAAAGTCGGTCTGCACAAATACTCGGATGAAGATATTGCGGGAGCCACGGCGGCGCTGGACGGAAAAACCGAAATGCAAGCCGTGATCGCCTATCTTCAAGGCCTCGGCCTCGCGCTGCAGAATGTGAAGTGAGCGTGAAATGAACGCTTGGGTGCGCTGTGGATATCAATGACGTTCGTTCCATCCTGACGGTGCTTGCTTTCGTGTCCTTCGTGGCTATTTGCGTGTGGGCTTACAGCAAGTCGGCCAAAAAGGGATTTGACGAAGCGGCGCAACTGCCTTTTACCGATGACGAGTTGCCGGACCGGGACGACGCGGAACGGCAAGGAAAAGAAGGAAAAGAAAATGGCTGACTTCGTTAGCGGCTTCTGGAACGGCTACGTGATGGTGCTGGTGGCACTCAGCATCCTGTTCTGTGTTTTCATCATTGCCTCCAATATGGGCAAGGGCTCGGAAAAGGGCGGCGTGGCGGAACTGCATGGTCACGTGTGGGACGAGACGCTGACCGAATACAACAACCCGCTGCCACGCTGGTGGATGTATCTCTACTGGATCACGGTGGTTTTCGCGGTTATCTATCTGGTGCTTTACCCGGGTTTTGGCGATGTCAAGGGACTCCTTGGTTGGTCGCAGACGGGGCAATACGATACCGAGATCGCCAAGGCCGACGAGCGCTACGGTCCGATCTTCAATAAATTTGCCGAAATGGATATCGCGGTCGCAGCCGCCGATCCGGACGCCCGAGCGACCGGCCAGCGCCTCTTCCTGACCTACTGTTCGCAGTGCCATGGATCCGATGCGCGTGGGGGCAAAGGCTTCCCGAATCTGACCGACAAAGACTGGTTGTACGGTGGCGAGCCGGACACCATCAAGACAACCATTCTTGGCGGTCGTCAGGGCGTGATGCCACCCATGGGCGCGGCACTTGGCGGTGATGGAACCGAGGATGTTGCCAACTACGTTCGTTCGCTGTCGGGTCTTGCGCACGATTCGCTGCGCGCGCAGCGTGGCAAGAAATTGTTCGAGGTAAATTGTGCAGTCTGCCACGGCGCGGACGCGAAGGGGATGCACGCACTTGGTGCGCCGAATCTGACCGACGACGTCTGGCTGTACGGTTCCTCCAAGGCAACCATCATGGAAACGATCAACGGCGGCCGGAGCAACAAGATGCCCTCGTTTGAAGCCTTCCTTGGCAACGACAAGGTTCATCTGTTGGCCGCTTACGTGTACGGATTCTCGAACACGAGCGACACCAACTAAGTTTTTGATGTGCTGAAACGATATCCCCGGGTCGCGCCCGGGGATATTTCGAAGCTGAATATCAGAATCTACGAATAAACCGATCATCCTGGAAACGACAGTTGGACGTGCTCGAGTGTGCGGCTGGGGGGCGTCTGACAAGGCGCGAGGAAGACGCAGGAGCGGCCCCTGCTAGCTCAGTTGGCAAATGAGGCAACGCGGGCAGGCGGCCCCCCAGCCGTGCAATCGGGCGTGTAGTGTACTCAACCAATAGGTGAGTTTTGTCGAAAGACGAAAATTCAATGCAAACAATATCTTCATTAGGACGGCAAGCGGTCAACTGCCGTTTTTAGGATCATGACCCAGCCAGAACCGCAGCCCCAACCTGTCAACTTTGTGCCGAAAGGATCGTCGGACAATTCGTTGTACGCCGCAAAGAAGAAAATCTACGCGCGCTCGACGACCGGCGTGTTTGCCAGTTGGCGCTGGATTATGGTCTGGGTCACGCAACTGCTGTTCTACGGCTTGCCGTGGTTGACGTGGAATGACCGGCAAGCGGTGTTGTTCCACCTGGTTGAGCGCAAGTTCTATATTTTCGGTTGGGTCTTTTGGCCGCAGGACGTGTTCTACCTGGCCATCCTGTTGATCATTTCTGCGTTGGGGCTGTTTTTCTTCACCGCCATCGCGGGGCGCTTGTGGTGCGGTTACACCTGTCCGCAAACTGTGTACACCGAAATATTCATGTGGGTCGAGGAGAAGATCGAGGGCGACCGCAACAAGCGAATGAAGCTCGACGCGGCGCCGATGAGCGCGCACAAAATTCGCCTCAAAGCCGCCAAGTACGGGATCTGGACGCTGATTGCGTTGTGGACCGGCTTCACCTTCGTTGGCTATTTCACGCCCATGAGCGAGCTTGTTGCTTCGGTCGAAAATTTGAGCTTTGGCCCGTGGGAAATCTTCTGGATCCTGTTTTACAGCGGCTTTACCTACATGTTTGCCGGCGTCTTGCGCGAGCAGGTCTGTCTCTACATGTGCCCGTATGCGCGTTTTCAGGCGGTCATGTTCGATCCCGATACGCTGGTGGTCACCTATGACGAAGGCCGCGGAGAGCCGCGGGGTTCGCGCAAGAAGGGCGTCGCCCCGGCGTCGGTCGGCAAGGGTGATTGCATCGATTGCCACATCTGCGTCCAGGTGTGCCCGACCGGCATCGATATTCGTCAGGGCTTGCAGTACGAATGTATCGGCTGCGCGGCCTGCATCGATGCCTGTGATCAGGTCATGGACAAGATGGACTATCCGCGCGGGCTGATTCGCTACTCGACCGAAAACGCGATCGAGCGCGGCTGGGGCCGCAAGGAAATTCTTGCTCGCGTGACGCGTCCGCGTACGCTGATCTACGGCGCCATACTGGGGGCGATCTGCATCGCCTTTGTATGGGGATTAGTGGTGCGAGAGCCGTTGCGGGTGGACATCATTCGCGATCGCGCGTCCCTCGGCCGGGAGGTGGCGGGCGGTTTTGTGGAGAACGTCTACCGCTTGCAGGTGATGAACATGACGGAGGTGCCGCGCCAGTTCGAAGTGACGGTGTCCGGCATGGAAAACGTTCGTTTGAGCGAGTTTAAAGGGCCAATCAAGGCACTCCCGGCGGCCACGCAGGCGGTCACATTGCATGTACAGGTGCCGGTCGATGCGGGCGAGCCGGGATCGAGCAATACGATCTACCTCGATGTGAAAGCGACCGATGATGAAAATGTGGCGGTGCACGAAAAAACCACCTTTCTGATGCCCCGATGAGTGAAACGACGCTACCGGGCCGCAAACCCAAATCCGTGACCCCCTGGTACCGTCAGGCGTGGCCGTGGTTCCTTATCAGCCTGCCGGCAACCGCCGTGGTCGCCGGACTTGCAACGGCCTGGATCGCCGTCGCGTCGGACGACGGCTTGGTTGTCGACGACTACTACAAACAGGGTATGGCGATCCAGATGACGATCGATCGGGCACGTGAGGCCGCCCGGCAGGGCTTGAGCGCCGATCTGGTGTTCACCGCCGAGTTCGTTGAAGTGCGCCTTAAGAGCGCTCAGAACGCACCGCTCCCCAACGCGCTTTTTCTGACCGTATCGCACCCCACGCGGGGCGGCCTGGACCAGGCGGTATCGTTGGTTGGCAGGGACGGAAACTATAACGCAGGGCTTGCGGCGCTCCAGCCGGGGCACTGGAATATTCTGCTAGAAGACGAATCCCGCCAATGGCGATTGAACGGGGCCATGTATCTCCCAACAGAGAATCAAGTGAGGCTTGAGCATTCAGCTCTCGCTTCTTTTGACTGATATGGAGATGCAACAATGGCATTGCAGCACCTATTTACCACCGATATCGGCTTGCTCAGCCTGTTCACAATCGGATTCATCATCGCGATGGCCGCCTACATTTTTCGGTTCATCAAGCGGAATATGGAAGAACATGAGCGCGGGGCAGGCGGCGAGACATGACTGAACGCCGGGTCAGGACGACGGCGGACGTGATCGTTGGACGTTGCTGACAAGCGCAAAGCGGTTTTGGAGACCGGAAAAGTGATGAAACTGATTCAAGTGTTGTGGCCGTCGTTTGCCGTTGCCGGCGTCGCGGAAATGTTGTTCTTTACCGTCGTCAATCCGCAGCAACTATTCTTGTTTGGCGAACCGGTGAATTTTTCCGATCTGACGACCTACTCGATCGGTTTCTTCGGATTCTGGCTCGTGTGCGCGGCCTCCAGCCTGGCGACGGTATTCCTTCAGCAATCGAGGGAAGAGATCAATCGTCGCTGAATCCCGGTGGCGCCACGTTCCCGTGGCGCCACGCATCACCGGTCAGATTTCACCGCCGCAGTCGCCCGCGTGCACCGCTAAAAAACTATTTCTGTTCCCGATATACCAGCACCGGAACGTGCGTGTGTGTCAGCACGCGCTGCGTTTCGCTACCGAGCAGCAGGCTGGCAAGGCCGCGGCGGCCGTGTGAGGCCATGAAAATCAGATCGCAGCCGTGACGCTCCGCAGCGTCGATGATCGCCTCGTAAGGCACTTCATTGACGGCCGAATCGGTGTCGCAGGTCACGCCGGCCGCTTCAGCCTTCGAACGTGCGCTGGTCAATATGCGCTCAGCTTCTTCGGCCGCGCCCTTGGCGAACTGTTCGGGCGTTGTCGGATCGATCAACGCGCCTTCGCCGTAGATCGGCATCGGGAAATCCGGCTGCGCATAAAAGAAGGTAATGTTTGCGCGCGCGTCGGCGGCAAACGAAATCGCGCGGTTCACGGTTGCCTGTGACAGGTCGGAACCATCGGTCGGGACCAATAGATGCTTGAACATGGCGCAACTCCTTGAGTGATTGTCGATTTGATTATAGTCATTCGACGGCCAACTTGACGGTTGTCGGTTGTTGGCCCTGCCGAAGTGCAGGCGCACCGCCCGCCGCAAGACCAGACGCATTCGAAAATGGGCGGCAGCGGAGTCGATGAAACCCGCACTTTGGCATGATCGGGGAAATTTCGAATGCACGTGTGTGTGGATCGACCCTTTGATTCGTATCAATGCGCCGTGGGCGACACGCGCCAAAAATCGATAGCACATCCCATCCTCACTACGGAGCCTTCGCCGATGACGGCCTTGTCCGAAACAATGCAGCACGATCACGCCCGGTGCGATGCTCTTTTCGTCAATGCGGAGGCGGCTGCAGAGGGTGGCGACTGGGTCGCCTGCGAACGCGGTGTGGCGAAATTCCGGCAGGCCCTGCTGGCACATTTCGCGATTGAAGAGGACGTGATTTTTCCGTCTTTCGAGGCGCACACCGGCATGACCGAAGGTCCGACTCGCGTGATGCGTGGCGAGCATGCGCAGATGCGCGCACTGGCCGACGTTTTGATGCAGGCGGCAGAGGGCAAAGACGCCGAGGCCTTTGCCGATGCGGCGGAAACCCTGTTGATCCTCATGCAGCAGCACAACATGAAGGAGGAGAACATTCTCTATCCGATGTGCGACCAGGCATTGCGCGATGACGCCCAGGTATGTGCGTCGGTCGCGGAATTCGGGGGGGGGCTGGCCATGTCTGATCGGGGCCCACCCACCGTTGTCGTCGACGCCTGCGCGATGATGCCGCCTGAGCCGATGGAGCGCACGCTCGAAGGGCTCGATCAACTTGGGCCGGGCGATACATTACTGCTGATCATTCCGCGCCAGCCCGCTCCGCTGTTCGATGTGCTACTCAATAATGGTTACTCGTATAGCGTCGCGACGCGCGATGACGGGATTCATGAAATCACCATCTGGCAGGATTCCTCGGCGTGAGGCGATGGGCGGCCAAGCGCAGTCTTGCGCCGCCAGACACTTGAACAACACGATCGGAGCGGCCCTCGAATGCACGCGCTGACTTTCGACCAGGCGCCACCGCCTTCCGTGCCGTTGCGCTTTTTTCTCACCGCGCCGTTCTTTTTGCTGCTTGCCGGTATTGTGCTGAGCTTCGATGCCGGCAGTGTACTGGCGTCGCGCTGGACACCCGGCGCACTCGCAGTCACTCACCTGCTCACTGTCGGATTCATGCTTCAGGCCATGCTGGGGGCGCTTTTTCAGTTGGTGCCGGTCGCCGCCGGAGGGAATTTGTGGAACGCGCACCGCATTGCAGCGCCGGTTCACGTGTTGACCGTCGTCGGCGCGATTGCACTTGTCGCCGGCTTCCATCATCAAATTGCGCTGGCCTATGCCGCCGCGGTGATTTGCTTCGGGTTGGCGTTTGCAGTGTTCGTTCCGGTGGCGCTTGCAGCCTTGCTGCGCACCTCCGCGCGTGGCGCCAGCGTGATGGCATTTCGCATTGCCATCGCCGGTTTACTCGCGACCGTGCTTGCCGGCGCGGCGATGGCGCTGGCGCGTGCCGGGTTTGTCGACGCGCGCTGGCTGCAGCTTTCAACCATCCATGTTGCGCTCGGGCTGGGCATGTGGGGTGGCGTGCTAGTGGCCGGAACTGCGTATCTCGTCGTGCCGATGTTTCAGCTCACACCCGCCTACCCGGCGTGGTTTTCACGCGCGTACGCGTGGGCGGTCGTCGCGGCAGTCGGTGTGGGAGCGCTGGTGCCGCATCCCGGCGGCTGGCTTCCGCTCATTATGCTGATGGCCAGCTTCGCGGCGCTGACGCTCGACCGCCAACATCGTCGGCGGCGGGCCAAATCCGATCAGACGCTGGCGTTGTGGCGTTTCGCGATGGGGTCGGTGATTGCGGGCTGCGTCACCGCCGCGCTGGCGCTGTTCAACATCGGCGGGCCGGCGATGGCGATGGCGAGCGGTGTGCTGTGGCTATTGGGCGGGTTCGTCTCGGCGATCGTCGGCATGCTCTACAAGATCGTCCCGTTCATATTGTGGTTGTACCTGCAACCGCGAGTGGACGGTGTGCCGCCGATGACGCGAATGCTCTCGGCGCGCGCCATCCGCTGGCATTGGCGTACGCATGTGTTCGCCGTGCTTGCTGCAGTGATCGGAACGGTGTGGGCGCCGGCCGGCCATATGGCCGGGGTGGCCCTGATTGCGGCGATGGTGCTGCTCGGCGGTCAGTTGATCAATGTCGTCCGGCACGCCCGCAAGGCGCTCCGGATCGTCAATCAACCCTCGTAGTTGCGCAGCTTATGCACATCGTGAAGCGTGATGATTTTCCCCTGCACGGAGATCAAACCGGCATTGCTCAGTTCATGGAAGATGCGCGACAGCGTTTCCGGCGTCAGGTTGAGGCGCGAGGCGATCACCTGTTTGCTGGTCGGCAGCTCGATCGCCGCGGGGTTCTCGTTGCCAGCGTCATCGGCATTTTGCAGCAGATAACCGACAACGCGCTGGACACTCGAACGCAGCGAGTACGACTCGACGTCGCGTATCAAGCCGTGCAGCCGCATGGACAGGCCGGCGAGCATGCGGCAGGCAAAGCCGGAATCCTGTTCGATCTGCTCGAAAACCGCGTCACGCGCAATGTGCAGCAGCAGGGTATCTGTCAAAGCCTGGGAAAATACCGGCACCTCGCGATCCATGAACATCACGGCTTCGCCGAAACTCTGGTGCGGGCCAACGATCTCCACGACCTTTTCATTGCCTTGCGAAGACGAAAAGGCGAGTTTTATCTGCCCAAAGATCACGTAATAAAAGCCCGCTGGACGATCGCCACGCTGAAACAGCATTTCGCCTTTTTGCAGCCGCTTCTCCCGCGTCGAATCGGCGATGTGCCGTAGGTCGTGCGCGGACATTGCGCTGAACAGCGGCATGCGGCCGAGAAGACCGGGGATATCGATTTTGTCGTGGCTCATGAGCGGAAGCGTTTCAGCGCGAGGCGTTGAATGTATCACGGCCGACGGCCGGCGGATCGGGCCGTCGCTGCGCAGGCTCTATCGACCTGTTTTGGTGTAAGGTCCAGGTTAGAACATCATCATGTATGTGGCGATAAAATCCCTTCATCTGACCTGTATCGTTTTGAGCGGCTTCGGCTTCGTGGTGCGTGCTTTCTGGATGCTGAAGGGTTCGCCGAAATTACACGCGCGCCTGACGCGCATCGTGCCGCATGTCGTCGATACCCTGCTGCTGGCCAGTGCTATCGCGCTATCCGTGATGGCAGGGCAGTATCCGTTTGTTGACGACTGGGTTACCGCCAAGGTGCTCGGTTTGATTGTCTATATCGTGCTTGGCACGATCGCGCTCAAGCGCGGTCGAAGTTTGCAGATACGCCTCATCGCGCTGATTGGCGCGTTGACAACGTTTGCGTGGATCGTGTCGGTCGCGCTGAGTAAATCGCCCGCCGGTTTTCTGACATGAACGATGTGGAGCTTTTTTGATGAAAGAATCGCTGATCTCCGTCGCCCCGGGTCTGGACGAGCCGCTGGAAATTCTTTCCGCCTGCCACGGGCGCATTCGCGCGCGGCTCGAGACGCTGGATCGTCTGCTGCGCTGGCTGCCTGAACACGGCGCCGACACGGACGCACGTCAGGCAGCGGCCGGCGTCGTCCGTTACTTCGACACCGCAGGCGTGAATCACCATCAGGATGAAGAGGTCGACCTGTTTCCGCGGCTCATCGCGCGTGGACCGGTGGAGAGTCGTCAACGCGTGTCGGCGCTTATCGAATGGAGCAAGAACGAGCATGTGGCGATGAACGCCGCGTGGGATAGGCTGCGCACTCAGCTGCAGCAGATCGCACAGGGCGACAGCGCCGAACTGAGTAACGATGAAGTCGCCAATTTCGGCGCGCGTTATCTGTGCCACATGGACAGGGAAGACAACGAGCTGTTTCCCTATGCCGCCCAGTTGCTCACCCAAGCGGACCTGGATGAGATGTGTGAGGCCATGAAGGCGCGCCGTAGCCGCCCCTGACCGGTGCCGGTCAGGGGAAGGTTGAATCGGTCAGATGCACGCCTCGTTGTTGCCGAGTGTTTTAAGGCCTTCAATGTCGCGGATGCGGATGTGTTTTTGCTGCACCGTGATCAGGCCGTTTTCCTGAAAGCGTGAAAAAGCGCGCGACACCGTTTCGAGCTTGAGACCAAGGTAGGAGCCGATCTCCTCGCGCGTCATGCGCAGGTGAAATTCGGCTGACGAAAAGCCGCGCTGGGTCAGGCGCCTGGACAGGTTGATGAGAAATGCGGCGAGGCGTTCCTCGGCACGCATCGAGCCAAGCAGCATCATGACGCCGTGATCGCGCACGATTTCGCCGCTCATCATCTTGTGAAACTGGCGCTGCAAGGACTCGATTTCGCGGGAGAGTTCTTCCAGCTTGGCAAAGGGGATGACGCAGACTTCACTGTCTTCGAGCGCCACCGCGTTGCATGAATGGCGGTCCGTGCTGATACCGTCGAGGCCGAGGATTTCTCCCGACATCTGGAAGCCGGTCACTTGCGTGCGGCCGTCCTCGAATACCACGTCGGTCTTGAATGAACCGGTGCGCACGGCATAAATCGACTCAAAGGCGTCGCCGTCGCGATACAGGTTCTGGTTGCGCTTGAGGCGTCTGCGCCCCGTCACCATTTCGTCGAGCCGGTCGATCTCCTCATTCACCAACCCGAACGGCAGACACAACTCCTGCAAATTGCACTGGGCGCAAGCGCTCTTTAAAGCGACAACAGACACCGGTAGGGTGGCCTTGGGTTGCATGTCTGACATTCTCCTCATTGACCATGTGTCACGTTTCAAGCATGTCAGTGCACCCGTTGATCCACGTCAAACCGTCCAACCCGGCTTTTTGCGATCTTAGAAACCCGACTGCTTAAGTACGACCATGGGAAATCAAAAAAGTCTCGTCTTCGATCCGCAATTGATCCGTCGCTTCGACGTCAATGGTCCACGATACACGTCATACCCGACGGCTGACCGCTTCGTTGAAGCGTTCAATGCCGATGCGCTAAAGAATTGGCTGGAACGACGTACTGTCGGGGGTTCCGGTCGACCGCTGTCATTGTACTTTCATATTCCGTTCTGCAACACCATCTGCTACTACTGCGCCTGCAACAAGATCATTACCAAGGACCATGGGCGCTCGGCCAAGTACTTGAAATATCTGGCCAAAGAGATCGCCATGCAGGCCGAATGCCTTGAAGGCGGGCGGGAGGTGGTGCAACTGCACCTGGGCGGCGGAACCCCCACCTTTCTTTCGCACGATGAAATGCGCCAGCTGATGGCCACCGTGCGCGAGCATTTCACACTCTTGCCAAAGGGCGAGTATTCGATCGAAGTCGACCCGCGCAAGGTCGATTTCGAAACCGTCGCCATGCTTGGCGAAACCGGTTTCAATCGCATGAGCCTCGGCGTGCAGGATTTCGACGTCGACGTGCAGCGCGCCGTCAATCGTCTGCAGAGCTTCGAAGAGACCAAGCTGGTGCTCGATGCGGCGCGCCAGACCGGTTTCGAATCGGTCAGCTTGGACCTCATTTACGGGTTGCCGAAGCAGAACGTGATCAGCTTCAATCGCACGCTCGAACAGGTGCTTGAACTGTCGCCGGATCGCATCTCCCTCTACAGTTACGCGCACCTGCCTAGCCTGTTCAAGCCGCAGCGGCGCATCGATCCGGCGGACATGCCAACCGCCGACGCGAAGCTGCAGATCCTGCAACTGGCGATTCGCCGGCTGACCGACGCCGGCTATGCGTACATCGGCATGGATCACTTTGCCAAACCTGATGACGAGCTCGCGATTGCGCAGCGTCAGGGTCGCCTGCACCGCAATTTTCAGGGCTACTCGACCCACGCCGAATGCGATCTGCTGGCCTTCGGCGTGTCGGCGATCGGCAAGGTCGGGCCCACCTACGCGCAGAACGTCAAGACGCTCGACGAGTATTACGACATTCTCGATCATGATCGCCTGCCGGTGTTGCGCGGCATCGAACTGAGTGCCGACGACATCCTGCGCCGTTCGATCATTCAAGCCCTGATGTGCCACTTCGAGCTGTCGATCGAGGCCATTGAAACGGCGCACATGATCGATTTCAGGCGGTACTTCGCCGACGAAATGGGAGATCTGCAAAGCATGGCGCAAGCCGGGCTGATCAGCATCGAAGAGCGGTGGATCACGGTGCTGCCGCAGGGGCGTCTGCTGGTGCGCGGTGTCGCGATGGTGTTCGATCGCTATCTGCGCTCCGACCGCGAGCGCGCCCGCTACTCCAAGGTCATCTGAACAGCGCTCGCGCGGCGTTTGCCAGTTGGTGTCGTCGCGGCGCAAAATGCGCTGTCTGACGCAAACTACTTCTGACCATGCCCGAAACCGGATACATCGCGGTGTTTCTCATCGGCCTGCTGGGCGGCACGCATTGCATCGGCATGTGCGGCGGCATCGTCAGCGCGTTAACGGTGCAGATTCCGGGTCAGGTCAAACGCCAGTGGCCGATCCAGCTGGCTTACAACCTTGGCCGCATCTCCACCTACACGTTGCTCGGCACGCTGGCAGGGGCCATCGGCACGGTCGGCCTGCTGTTCAATGACGTGCTGCCGGTGCAGATGGCGCTGTATGTGCTCGCCAACGTCATGCTCATCGCACTGGGTCTCTACCTCACCGGCTTCACGCGCTTGCTCGCGCCGCTGGAGCGCATGGGCCATCATGTATGGCGTCGTGTGCAGCCCCTGACGCGGCGATTTCTCCCGGCCCGCGGTCCGCTGCAAGCCTTTCCGCTCGGGTTGTTGTGGGGGTTTCTGCCCTGTGGCCTGGTGTATAGCGTGTTGGCGACGGCGCTAGTGACCGGCTCATCAGTGCGTGGCGCTGGAATGATGCTGGCCTTCGGGCTTGGCACGCTGCCCAACCTCTTGCTCGCCGGCATGCTGCTCAAGCACGTGCGCGGCGTCACGCGCAACGCGTGGCTTCGTTCCGCGGCGGGTCTACTGGTGCTCGGCTTCGGCGTCTTCGGTTTGATCAATGCGTCAACGCTCGGCGGTGACCTGGCGAGTTGTCTGGTCTGTCATAGCTGAGGTGTCAGCGAGGGAGAGAGTAACGATGGAGCAGTTTGAAACGAAGGTGAGCGGCATGACCTGCGGCGGCTGTGTGAACAGTGTGACGCGTGCACTCAAGGCGGTGCCTGGCGTGACGCAAGCCGAGGTCGATCTCGCCGCCGAGCAGGCAACAGTGACCTACGATGCGGCGCAGACGTCGCCGGCGGCGTTGCGCGAGGCGATCGTTGCGGCCGGTTTCGACGTCGCCTGAGAACCCAGCTCAAATTGCATCTGGCGGAACTCGCTGGCCGGCAGGGGTTTGGCGTAGAGATAGCCCTGGGCGTAGTCGCACCCCAGTTGTGACAGGAAATGCTCCTGCGCGGCGGTTTCAACGCCTTCCGCAATCACCTTCATATCAAGGTTGTGGCCAATGCCGATGATGGCGCGGGTCAGGTGGGCGTCGTCGGCGTCCTCGGTCAGGTCACGGATGAAGGAGCGGTCGATCTTGAGTTTGTCGAGCTTGAAGCGCTTGAGGTAGGCGAGCGACGAGTAGCCGGTGCCAAAATCGTCGATCGCCAGGCGCACGCCGGAGGCCTGGATGGTGTCGAGCGTGCTCGAAACATGCGCCTGATTGGACATCAGTGCGCTTTCGGTCAGTTCCAGTTCGAGCAGCCGGCCGGGTAAGCCGCTGTCTGCGAGCGCGCGCGCGACGGTGACGTCGAGATGGTCGCGTCGCACCTGAATGGCCGAGATATTCACCGCCATGCTGATCTCGGGCAGTCCCTCATCACGCCACGCCTGTGCGGTAGTGCAGGCCTGACGCAGAATCCACACACCCAGCGGCACGATGAGGCCGGTTTCCTCGGCAATCGGGATGAACTGATCGGGCGGAATCATGCCGCGTTCGGGGTGGTCCCAGCGTAACAGCGCCTCGGCGCCGATCAACGCGCCAGTGAGTAGGTCGAATTGCGGTTGGTAGTGCAGTTGGAATTCGTGCCGGCCAAGTGCGCGGCGCAATTCGTTTTCCAGTTCCAGGCGAAGCTGCGCGCGCTCGTTCAACTCGCGGGTGAAGAAGTGATAATTATTGCGGCCGCTTTCCTTGGCGTGGTACATCGCCGCGTCGGCGTTCTTGAGCAGCAGGTCGCGATTTTCGCCATCATCGGGAAACACCGTGATGCCGATGCTCGGCGTGACGGTCAATTCATGACCGTCCAGATCGTAGGCGGTGGCGAGTGTCTTGAGCACCTTGCGGGCGACGCTGCCGGCGCGCGCGGCGCTGTCGAGTTCAGTCAGCAGTACGACGAATTCGTCGCCGCCGAGCCGGCTGACGGTGTCGCAGCTGCGCACGACGTCCCCAAGTCGCCGCGCCACCTGACGCAGCAAAGCGTCGCCGACCGCATGGCCGAGCGAGTCGTTGATGTTCTTGAAGCGGTCGAGGTCGATGAACAGTACCGCCAGATGCTGGTTGTGGCGGCGTGCGTTTTCGATCGCGCTGCTCATGCGGTCGAGCAACAGCACGCGGTTTGGCAGGCCGGTGAGGGCATCGTACTCGGCAAGCTGGCGCAGGCGCTGCTCGGTATCTTTCTGTTCGGTGATGTCAGCCAGCGAGACCACGAAGTGGCTTGGCTGGCCGTCGTCAGCGATGATGGCACCGATCGACACCCCGCCGAAGTAGCGGCTCGCGTCGGCACGCTTGAGCGGCATTTCGCCGGCCCAGCGCGTGTGCTGCTCCAGATGCGTGGCGGCCTCGTGCCAGAGCTCGCACGCGGCACCGTCATCGCCTGCCAGTGCCGAGCTGTGCCGGCCGACCAGTTCGGCGCGCTGGAAGCCGGTGACCTGCTCCACCGCGGGATTGATGGAGACGATCTGAAAGCGATGATCGAGGATCGCGATCGCTTCGTTGCTGGCGTCGAAAACCTGTGCCGATAGCTGCAGCTCACGCGCGCTAACGCGCAGCGCCGCGTTACGCGCAGCGATGTCGCGGTTGTAATGACGAAAACGCGTGTCGATCCAGCGGTAGAACAGCACCGAGAACAGCACGGCGATGCCGGTTGCGGCCAGCATGGTGGTTGTGGTGACGATCAAATCGAGCCGGGTGGCATGCGCCATGGCTTCTTTCTCGCGGACGATGGTGGCGCCGAGTTGGTCCATCTGCGCAATTGCCGCGAGCGTCCAGCCCCATTCATCGGGCGGCGTCACGTAAGCGACATGCAACTGCGTGCGCGCCGGATCATTCGTTTCAAGTTCGAAACGCGTCGTGCCACCGCCGGTGCGCGCCAGCGCCAGCAAGCTGTCCACCGGCCACGCCGGCGCCGCCTCGGCGTCCGCTGCCGCCCCCAACAGTTGCGCCATGTTCGAGAGCAACTCGCCGTTGGGGCCGATCACCAGCACGCTGTAACCGCCCTGGCTCGCGCGCGCGGCAATCGCCGCCAGCGCGCTGCGGCGCGCCGCCTGCTCGGCAACACGCAGAAACTCCATACTGCCGACGGTCCATCCGAAGGGTTCGAAGTAAGCCACATAGGCTTCGACCTCAGCCTTGGCAGTGGCTTTGCCCGCCGGCTGCCAGCGAAAGCGGGCGTAACCGCCCCCGTTGTCTTTTGCAATGGACCTCAGACTGTCGTAAAACCGGAGCCCGCTATCGTCTCGCAGCGGGCGCAGGAGCGTGCCTTCCAGCGCTGGGTCGAGAGGAAAGATCAGTGCGCGCCCGTTGCGGTCTGCGACAAGCGGATTGCCGAGATCGGCGGCGTCGCCAATTGGACGCAGCGTTCTGGCGATTGCCTGTTCGAGCGTTGCGGGTGACACGGTCGTGCGAAAGCTCGCATACAGACGGGTCGCGGTGTCGAGTGTCTGGTCAACACGCGCCTTGAGCTGCGCGCGCAGGGTCGGCAACAGCGTGGCACGCTGATTGGCGAGGCGTCGCGACAGACGCGCGGTTTCGCTCTGCAGGCGTTCTTGCTGCGCATTCAAGGCGTCGGCCGCAATACTGGCCGTTCTGGCTTCAGCCGCGACGTGATCGCGGTAGATGAAGTAGCCGCCCATGCCGATGAGCAGGAACAGGATCAGCGCCAGCATGCCACTGAGGATGATGCGCGGCAGCCAGTGATCAGTCCGGTGCTGGCGCGAGCGTGGGCCGTCTTCGGGGCGGTCGGCAGCGGTGGCGGAGTTGTCGGGCATGTCGGAGTCGCATGGCGTGGGCGGAAGTGCGTCGTCGGGTCGCGTTACAACGCCTTCGGAAGATAACGACCACGGCCCGCCGGGCTTGAGCAGTGAGCGCAAATGGTGTTTTTCGCATTCGATAAACGCCCTATAATCGAGGGGCTATTTCACAGGGAGGCGATATGGGATTCGATCAGGTCAGTATCGGTAAGGACGTTCCGAACGACTTCAACGTCATTATCGAGATTTCGGCGCAGGGCGCGCCGGTCAAGTTCGAGGTGGACAAGGACAGCGACTGCGTTTTCGTCGATCGCTTCTTGGGCACGAGCATGTGCTATCCATGCAACTACGGCTACGTGCCGCATACCATCGCCGGCGATGGCGATCCGGTCGACGTGCTGGTGGTGACGCCATTCCCGCTGGCGCCCGGTGTGGTCATCCGCTGCCGGCCGGTGGGACTGCTGAAAATGGAAGACGAGGCAGGTGAAGACGCCAAGGTGATCGCGGTGCCGGTGTCCAAGCTGACAACGCTCTACGACAAGGTACAGACCACCGACGACCTGCCTGAAATGCTGATGAAGCAGGTCCAGCACTTCTTCGAGCACTACAAGGATCTGGAGTCGGGCAAGTGGGTCAAGGTGACCGGTTGGGGAACGGTTGACGACGCCCGCGCGGAGATCACCAACGGCGTCAAGAACGCCAAATAGATCGCGCGACTGATTCCACCTGGCAACATGGAAAGCCCGCCATCGTGCGGGCTTTTTCTATCCGCACTTACGCCGGGTCGCGGAAGGGCTGTCGTTCACTGAGTTCGTCGAGATAGATCGAAACGCCTCGGCGCTCGCGCGCCAGATAGTCGTCGATGGCGTCGGCAAAACGTGCGTCACGAATCCAGTGCGCCGAGCAGGTTGGTGTGGAGAGAAGGCCGCGCGCAAGCTTGTGCTCACCCTGCGCGCCGCCTTCGAAGCGCATCAGACGGTGGGCGATGGCATATTCGATCGCCTGGTAATAGCAGGTTTCAAAATGCAGGCAGGAGATGTCTTCGACCGCGCCCCAGTAGCGGCCGTAAAGCGCCGACTCATCGACCATGAACCAGGCGCTGGCAACAGGGGTGCCGCCTCGCATTGCCAGCAGCAGGCGCACATTGTCCGCTTGCTCGCGCGCCTGCAGGGCAAAGAACTCGCGTGACAGATAGGGCGTGGAGCGGCGCACCGCGTAGGTGAGGCAGTAGCACGTGTAGAAAAAGGCGAGTTCTTCCGGGGTGATCTGCGCACCGCTGCGCCAGCAAAATTCAATGCCGGCGTCGGTGACGCGACGCCGCTCCTGACGAATCTTCTTGCGCTTGTCGCGCGTCAGCGATGCCAGAAAGGCGCCGAAATCGGCGTAGCCAGTGTTCTTCCAATGAAACTGCACGCCGTGACGGACCATCAGGCCGGCCGCATCGAGCAGGGCGGCATCGTCGTCTGTGGGGAACAGCAAGTGAAACGAGCCATGTGTGCCCGCGGCGATCCACTGCATCAACGCGGCCAGCAGCTGCGCACGCACGCTGCGGTTTGCGCCGAGCAGCCGGCGCCCGGGGATCGGCGTGAACGGGATCGCGCACAGCCACTTGGGGTAGTACTCAAGGCCATGCCGGGCGTAAGCCTCGGCCCACGCCCAGTCGAACACATATTCGCCCCAGGAATGCTGCTTCTCGTAAAGCGGCATCGCGGCGACCAGCGTGTCGCCCTGCCACAGCGTGGCGTGATGCGGCTGCCAGCCGGTTGCGGCGCTGACGCAACCGGTCGTTTCGAGCGCCGACAGGTAAGCGTGGCGCACACAGGGTTGTGGCCCGGCGAGCGCATCCCAGGCCGCAGCGGGAATTTTGCGGATGGCATCAAAAAAACGGATTTCTTCAGTCATGGCGGGGCTTGCTGGGGTGTGACAACAATGTGACAAGTGAGCGGCAGGCGCGACTCAGATTCCGCTTGCCTGATTATGTGGCACACCGGCGTGGTGTGAGGCATGTCTCGCTGGTACGCTTTTCCCCACGCTTTATCCACAGGTTTGTGCACGGATTGTGTGAATAAGTCCTGCGACAGCTGGGCGGCGTTGCGGTGGTTCCAAAGCGTCGATCAGACGTTATAGTGTCACCGCTATGAATAAAACGCTTCAGATTGCCACCGCCCAACTCAATCCGGTGGTGGGCGATATCGCCGGGAACACCCAGCAGATTATCGACGCGATGGCCGCGGCGCAGGTGCACGGTGCGCAGCTCTTGCTCACGCCCGAACTGTCCTTGTGCGGCTATCCGCCCGAAGACTTGCTGCTGCGTGCAGATTTCTTTCATGCCTGTCGCGATGCGCTCGAGCGCATCGCCGCGCGTACCGGTGACATGGCGGTCGTGGTCGGCTTTCCCGATTTCGACGAGGCCGGCCGTTACAACGCCGCCGCGGTCATGCAGGGCGGCCGTATCATCGCGCGTTGCCGCAAGCAGCGCCTGCCCAACTTCGCCGTGTTCGACGAGAAGCGCTATTTCGATGCGGCCGCCGAGGGCTGCGTGTTCGAACTCGCGGGCGTGCGTTGCGGCCTCATGATCTGCGCCGATATGTGGGTCGCCGGGCCGGCGGCGGGGCTGCGCGCGGCGGGCGCGGAGGTGATGCTGGTGATCAACGCCTCGCCCGGCCATATCGGCAAGCTGGCCGAGCGCCATCGGGTGGCGCGCGAGCGGATCACCGAGACCGGCCTGCCAGTGTTGTGCGTCAATATGGTCGGCGGGCAGGATGAACTGGTGTTTGACGGCGCCTCGTTTGCGATGGATGCCAACGGCGCGCTGGCATGGCAGGCACCGTCGTTTGAAACAGGCATCGATATCGTCGGCTGGTCGGCGGAAGGCTGGCATGCCGACAGCTGCGCGCCGATGCCAACGGAGGAAGAAGAAGCCTACGGCGCGTTGGTGCTCGGCGTGCGCGACTACCTCGGCAAGAACGGTTTTTCGACCGCGATCATCGGGCTGTCGGGCGGCATCGATTCGGCGCTCACGCTCGCGGTGGCGGTGGATGCGCTCGGTGCCGACAAGGTGCGCGCGGTGATGATGCCATCGCCCTATACGGCGCAAATGAGCCTCGACGATGCCGCCGATATGGTAAAGCGGCTCGGTGTGCGCTACGACGTTCTGCCGATCGAGCCGGCCATGAAGACCTTCGCAGACATGCTCGCCGAGCAGTTCGCCGGCTTGCCGGAAGATGCCACCGAAGAGAACCTGCAAAGCCGCATTCGCGGCGTGCTGCTGATGGCGCTGTCGAACAAGACGGGCGCGATCGTGCTGACCACCGGCAACAAGAGCGAAATGGCCACCGGCTACGCCACGCTGTACGGCGACATGGCGGGTGGCTTTGCGGTGCTCAAGGATGTGTACAAGACGCTGGTGTATCGGCTCTCCGAGTGGCGCAACAGGCGCTCGGAAATCATCCCGGTCAACATCATCACCCGTCCGCCGTCGGCAGAACTGAAGCCCGACCAGGTCGATCAGGACACGCTGCCACCCTACGAAGTGCTTGATGCCATCATCGAAGCCTATATGGAGCGCGATCTGTCGCCGCGCGAGATTGTTGCGCAAGGGTATGATGAAGGCGTCGTGAGTCGCGTCGTCGGCATGCTCAAGCGCAACGAATACAAACGGCGGCAGGCGCCGATCGGTATCCGTCTGACGCGGCGTGCCTTTGGCCGAGACTGGCGTTTTCCGATTACTGCGCGCTACGAGGATCCAATGTGAATCGGCGTGCGGCTTTTAGGTTAGGTTCAAGGACGACAGGAGCAACAGATGAAAAAAATCGAGGCGGTGATCAAGCCGTTCAAACTGGATGAAGTGCGCGAGGCACTGTCCGAAGTCGGCATCACCGGATTGACGGTCAGCGAAGTCAAAGGCTTCGGACGCCAGAAGGGACACACCGAGCTGTATCGCGGCGCCGAGTACGTGGTCGACTTCCTGCCGAAGATCAAGATCGACCTTGTCGTCACCGACGAGGTGGTCGAGCAGGCGATCGAAGCGATCGTCAAGGCGGCACACACCGGCAAGATTGGTGACGGCAAGATCTTTGTTTCGGCGATCCAGCAGGTGGTGCGCATCCGCACCGGCGAGCTGAACGAAGACGCCATCTGAACGCCCCGCGCCCCTGATGGCCACGGCCGCAAATGCGGCCGTGGCCATCAGGGGTTTGCTGTTTTCCCCGGCGAGCGCAGCAGCACCCGCAGCGCGCCGCTTCCGCCCTCATGCGCGCCGGTCTGACAAAAGGCGAGAATTTCCTCCCGCTGCGCCAGCCAGCCACGCGAGAGGTGCTTGAGCACACCGAATTGCCCCGGTGATCCAAGCCCCTTGCCGTGCACCACGCGCACGCAGCGCTGGCCACGTTTGAGGGTGGCGGCGAGGAATTCGCCCAGCGCGAGGCGCGCTTCGTCTCGCGTCATGCCGTGCAGATCGATTTCGCCTTGCACCACCCAGCGGCCGCGGCGCAGATCGGCAAGAATGCGGCGCGGCAGGCCGCCGCGCAAAAACACCGCTTCGTCCCCCATTTCGAGTCGATCTTCGAGCGAGAAGGGTTCAAGCGTCTCCTGCAGCGCAGCGCGTTCGTCGGCCTCGCTGTGGCGCGGCGCAGCGAGTGGCGGCGGGGTGTCGAGTTCGGCGCGGCCGGTCGTTTTGAGCGGTGTGGTACCGGATGACAGCCAAGCCATGACATCGTTGGGATCGAGCGTTTTCACCGTTTCCGGCGGCGGCCAATCGGGCGCCGGCCGCGTGGCGTCGACATCGGCCAGATCGCTCGGCGGCAAGGGCTCAACGTCATGCATCAGCGCGTGGAAGTCGATGTCGCCTTCTCGCGTTGTCGACGTTCGCCTCGGGGCAGTTTCGGGTTCCGGGTCGGTCGCTGTTTTCGGGCGCGGCAGCGGAGCCGGACGCGGGCGTTCGATGGCGGCGCGATTGTCGTCAGGCAAGGGCGTGACATCGCCGACACTGGCGCGAAACAACGGCGCGTCGCCATCCGCCGCTTCTGCTTCGCGCGCCGTCCGCGGATCCCGATACGGCGTGGCGGGCGCATCCGGAGTGGCGGCGGACGGCTTGAGTCGTTTGAGCGCGGTAAAGCGCGCATCACGCAGGCGCGCCGCAGGTTGCCCGTGCAGGGCGTCCTTGCGGCGCTTGCGTGCCATCGATCAGCCGGCCAGCCCGAGGTCGTCGAGGTAGCGCTCGGCATCGAGCGCGGCCATGCAGCCGGTGCCGGCGCTGGTGACCGCCTGGCGATAGATGTGATCCTGCACATCCCCGGCGGCGAAGACGCCCGGCACGCTGGTCGCGGTGGCGTTTCCCTTGCGGCCGCCGTGCGCAATGATGTAGCCGCCTTCCATTTCGAGCTGCCCGGCGAAGATGTCGGTGTTGGGTTTATGGCCGATGGCGATGAAAACCCCGTGTAGCTCGATGTCTTCGGTTTCGTCCGTTTTGACATGCCGGATGCGCATGCCGGTGACGCCACTGTCTTCACCCAGTACTTCGTCGAGCGTGGCATCGAGTTTGAGCTCGATCTTGCCGGCGCGGACCTTTTCCATGAGCTTGCCGATCAGAATCTTCTCGGCGCGGAAGGTGTCGCGGCGATGCACGAGTGTGACCTTGCTGGCGATGTTGGCGAGATACAGCGCCTCTTCCACGGCGGTGTTGCCGCCGCCAATCACCGCCGCATCCTTGTTGCGATAGAAAAAACCGTCGCAGGTGGCGCAGGCTGACACGCCTTTGCCCATGAAGGCTTCTTCCGACGGCAGGCCGAGATACTGTGCGCTGGCGCCTGTGGCGATAATCAGCGCATCGCAGGTGTATTCGCCGGCGTCACCGACCAGACGGATCGGTTTTTCGTTGACGTGTGCGGTGTGGATCTGGTCGGAGACCAGTTCGGTCTCGAAGCGCTCGGCGTGTTTCTGGAAGCGCGCCATGAGGTCCGGCCCCTGCACGCCGTCGGCGTCCGCCGGCCAGTTGTCGACATCGGTTGTGGTCATTAATTGACCGCCTTGTTCGACGCCGGTGATAAGCACCGGATTCAGGTTGGCGCGTGCGGCGTACACCGCTGCGGTGTACCCGGCCGGGCCGGAACCGAGGATGAGAAGCTTTGCGTGGCGTGTGCTCATTTGGTGATCTTTTGTAAGCTGGAGGGAAGTCAAATCGCGCCTGGATTATAGCGTGCGCCCGCTTTTTGGCGGGGTCTGCGCCGGCCGGGCACCCACGTGGCCACTACTTTTCAATGGCGGCTGTGCACCAAGTGTCAAGATTGCCGACAAACTGCCGTCAATTTGTGAGGAATTGCCTTTGGCTGTCGGGTGACGTTGTCTTTTGATGCGGACGTGATACGGTCGCACCAGCCCGATTATTTGTTGATCAGCGATGCTGCCCGAGCGGGCGCCGCAAGCAAAACAGGAGCGCAGGATGGTTCAATCCGCCGCAGTTTCGAATATCGCGTTGAGAACGTTTTCTTTGTTTCACGGGCTGTCAGACGAGCGTCTGGCGGCGGTTTCCCGCTGCGCAATGATGCGCCGTGTGGCCCGCGGGCACGCCGTGGTGCATGCCGGCGACGTGCCGGACTATGTGTACTTCGTGCTCACCGGTAGCCTCAAGGTACTGGTCAGCGACGAGGACGGTCGGGAAGTGATCCTCACCATTCTCGGTCAGGGCGAGTTGTTTGGCGAGATGGCGGTGTTCGAAGAGCAGCCGCGCTCCGCCTCGGTGGTGGCAGTGATGCCCTCCGACCTGGTGGTGATCTCGAAACAGGATCTCAAGCAGTTGATGCGCGACGATTTTGATATCGCCTGGCGCATCATGTGCAATCTGGCCGACCGCCTGCGCAACGCCGACCGAAAAATCGAAAGCCTTGCCCTCATGGATGTCTACGGCCGCGTGGCGCACTTGCTGCTGGAAATGGCCGAAGACAGGGATGGGGAAACGGTGGTGGTGCGCAAAATCTCGAAACAGGACATTGCCAAGATGATCGGCGCCTCGCGCGAGATGGTCAGCCGCGTCATGAAGGATCTGGGATTGCAGGGGCTGATCGAGGAAACCTCGAACGGCATCATTCTGCGCGACCGCATTCAGGACGTTTGAGCGCGGTACGCGCGTAGGGCCGGATTCATCCGGCCACGCGGTGCTGCCACGGAGATGGCGGGTGAAATCCGCCCTCCGGTGCACAGCAGCGCCACGCCACAATAATCGTTACCTAGCGCCCCGCCCGGATCGGCGGGGCGTTCTCGTATAATGCGCGGGTGTTTTCAAGCCGCTGCTCAAAGCAGCCGACCGATCCGATTCATGGCGTCTCGACCCATCTCCCGAAATGAACCCCTGCCGGAGCGCATTGTGCATCTGCTGCAGGAAACCCGCTGGATCGTGCTGGGCGTCCTGTCCGTGTACGTGGCGATGATCCTGCTCGGCTACGACAAGACCGATCCGGGGTGGTCGCACGCTACCGAAGTCGGGCGCGTCACCAACCCGGGCGGGCGCTTTGGCGCCTGGCTGGCGGATGTGTTGCTCTATCTTTTCGGCGGCTCGGCGTGGTGGCTGGTGATTTTTCTCGGTTACGGCATCGCCTGGGGCTTCCGCCGCTTCCGACTCGAATTCAACGCCGACAAACGATCGTTCTTCATCGTCATGTGCGGTTTCCTCGTTGTCTTGCTGTCCAGTGCGGCGCTCGAAGCCTTGCGCTTCCACTCCACCGGCGCCGCGCTACCGCTGGCACCGGGCGGATTGCTGGGCACGGAGCTGGGCACGGCGGCGCACAACTACCTTGGCTTCACCGGCGGCACGCTGGTTCTGCTGGCGCTTATCGCCGGCGGCCTGAGTCTGTTTACCGGCATCTCGTGGCTGTCGGCGACCGAGCGCCTCGGTCTTTGGCTTGAGCAGGGGTGGCTTTCGCTGGCTGGCGCCTGGTATGCCTGGCGCGACCGCCAGGCCGGTCGGCAGGTGGCGCAAAAACGCGAGGCGGTGGTGACCACGCGGCGGCAGAGGGCGGCGCTTTCGTCGTCGCCGCCGGTGCGCATCGAGCCGCCCGTGGTCGTGTTTGACGAATCGGAGCGGGTACAGAAGGAGCGCCAGACGAAACTGTTTGGCAGTGAGGGCGAGGGCATGCTGCCGCCGATTGCGCTGCTCGATCCGCCGTCGCGCGATGTCGAGCCGCCGAGCGCCGAATCGCTCGAATTCACCTCGCGCTTCATCGAGCAGAAACTGGCCGATTTCGGCGTCGAGATCAAGGTGATCGCGGCTTACCCCGGCCCCGTGATCACCCGTTACGAGATCGAGCCGGCGGTCGGCGTCAAGGGCAGCCAGGTGGTCAACCTGGCCAAGGATCTGGCGCGTGCGCTGTCGCTGATTTCGGTGCGCGTGGTCGAGACGGTACCGGGTAAATCGTGCATGGCGCTTGAACTGCCCAATCCCAAGCGGCAGACCGTGCGCTTGTCGGAAATTATCGGCTCCAAGATCTACCACGAAATGCGATCGCCGCTCACCGTCGCCCTCGGCAAGGACATTTCCGGCGCGCCGGTGGTTGCCGATCTGGGCAAGATGCCGCACTTGCTGGTGGCTGGCACTACCGGTTCGGGCAAATCGGTGGGCCTCAACGCCATGATCCTGTCGCTGCTCTACAAGAGCGAACCGGACAAGGTGCGGCTAATCATGATCGACCCGAAAATGCTCGAATTATCGATCTATGAAGGCATCCCGCACCTGCTCGCGCCGGTCGTCACCGACATGAAACACGCCGCCAACGCGCTCAATTGGTGCGTGGCGGAAATGGAGAAGCGCTACAAGCTGATGGCTTCGGTCGGGGTGCGCAATCTGGCCGGCTTCAACCGCCAGGTGAGCGACGCCAAAAAGGCCGACAAACCGCTCACCAACCCCTTCGCGATCAACCCGGACAATCCCGAACCGCTCGAACCGATGCCGCACATCGTGGTGGTGGTCGATGAGCTGGCCGACCTGATGATGGTGGTTGGCAAGAAGGTGGAGGAGTTGATCGCGCGGTTGGCGCAAAAGGCGCGCGCTGCCGGCATTCACCTGATCCTGGCAACACAGCGTCCGTCGGTGGATGTGATCACCGGCCTGATCAAGGCCAACATCCCGACGCGCATGGCGTTTCAGGTGTCGTCCAAGATCGATTCGCGCACCATTCTCGACCAGATGGGTGCCGAAGCCCTGCTCGGCATGGGCGACATGCTCTACCTGCCGCCGGGTTCAGGCTACCCCATGCGTGCGCATGGCGCCTTCGTCGCCGACAGCGAAGTCCATAAGGTGGTCGATTACCTCAAACAGCAAGGGGCGCCGGATTACATCGAGGATGTTCTCGAGGGTCCGCAAGAGTCGGGCGATGGGCTGTTGGGCGACGGTGCAGATGTCGAAGCTGACCCGCTGTACGACCAGGCGGTCGAGATCGTCGTCAAAACGCGCCGTCCGTCGATCTCGCTGGTGCAGCGTCATCTGCGCATCGGCTACAACCGCGCCGCACGCCTGATCGAACAGATGGAACGCGCCGGGCTGGTATCGTCGATGGGCAGCAATGGCAACCGCGAGGTGCTCGCGCCCGCACGTGAGGAGGATTGATTGAACAACATCTGGATACGGCGCGTCGTCGTCAGCGGTGCACTCACCTTGCTGCTTTCGGGTAGCGCGCTGGCGGCCGATGGCATCACCCTGCTCAAGGCCTTTGTCGAGCGCACGGCGCACGCTCAGGGGCGCTTCGAGCAGACCGTGTATGGCGAGGATAGTCGCCGCGGCGAGCTTTCGAAGGGCGCTTTCGCGTTTGAGCGGCCGGGCAAATTCCGCTGGACTTACGAAACACCGTTTCCGCAGGTGCTGGTCAGTGATGGCACGCGATTGTGGTCATACGATCCTGAACTGGCGCAGGTGACGGTCAAGCAGGTCGGCGATGCGCTGGGTGCCACGCCGGCGGCTATCCTCGCCGGCGACGATTCACTGGAAACCAATTTCACGCTCGCCGACGGTGGCAACGTCAACGGCCTGACGTGGGCGGTGGCGACGCCGAAAACTGACAGCGCGTTCGCCCGCATGCGGGTCGGCTTCAAGGGTATCCGCCTGATCGGCATGGAAATCGACGACAACTTCGGCCAGCGCACATTGTTGCGCTTCACCGAATTCGACACTTCCACGCCGATCGCCCCGGCGACCTTCACGTTTACCCCGCCGCCAGGGGCCGACGTGGTCGGCGAATAGCGCGCGTGGTGGTCGCGATGGACGACCTCTTCGGCGACGTCGCATCGGACAACGTGCCACTCGCCGAGCGCCTGCGGCCGCGCGTGCTGGACGATATCGTCGGCCAGACGCATCTGCTCGGCGAGGGCAAGCCGCTGCGCCTGGCCTTCGCCGCCGGCAAACTACATTCGATGATCCTGTGGGGGCCGCCGGGCGTCGGCAAGACGACGCTGGCACGCCTCATGGCCGATGCCTTCGACGCCAATTTTGTTGCGCTTTCGGCGGTGTTTTCCGGCGTCAAGGACATTCGCGAAGCGGTGCAGAAGGCCGAAATCGAGCGCGCCCGTGGCCGCCACACGATTCTTTTCGTCGATGAAGTGCATCGCTTCAACAAGGCGCAGCAGGATGCGTTTCTGCCGTTTGTGGAGCAGGGGCTGCTGACCTTCATCGGCGCCACCACCGA
>CBDTZF010000002.1:0-25312 GCA_965364825.1 uncultured Rhodocyclaceae bacterium
GCTGCCTGGCGCAGCAACTCGGTGCACGCACGCTGGCGCAGTTCTTCGTCGGGCACGGCGGCATCCGCAGTATTGAGAGCAACGCCATTGACTTGGGCCGGATCAAAATCGGACATCATCAAACCTCCTTAGGAACGGCCGGGCTGGTTCTGTCCAGCGGGCACGTTGAGTCGGCGGCTGCGTACCACCTGGAAGGGCCGGACGATGTAACTGAGCGAAGCAAAACCGCTCCAGATATGCACCAGCCGCGTGAATGGGAAGATCAGGAAGATGGTCATGCCGAGGAACAGGTGGAGCTTGAACACCCAGCTCACGCCGACGATCAGCTCCGCCGCGCCACCGCGGAAGGTGACGATGCGCTGGCCCCATTCGGCGAGCAGCATCATCACGCTGCCGTCGAGGTGCTGTCCCGAGATGGGTACGGTGAGCACACCCAGCACCAACTGGATGGCGAGCAGCCACAGAATTACGATGTCGCTGGGCTTGGAGTTGGCGCGAATGCGCGGCTCGGTGAGGCGGCGATGGAGCAGCAAGGACACGCCGACCAGCGCGGCGACACCGGCGATGCCGCCAGCGATGATAGCAAGCAGTTGTTTGGTGCCGGCGCTAATGAAGATGTCGTACACCGCGTGCGGCGTCAGCATGCCGACGAAATGGCCGAAAAACAGGAACAGCACGCCGACATGGAACAAATTGCTGCCCCAGCGTAACTGCCCCATGCGCAGCATTTGCGATGAATCGCTCTTCCAGGTGTATTGATCCCGGTCGAAGCGGATCAGGCTGCCGACAAAAAAGACCGTCAGGCAGATGTAGGGATAGATCCCGAAAACGAAGTTGTGAATGGGGTTCATTTGGGAGCTCCGATCTGGTTGGATTCGCGGTCACGGACGAAATGGACGGGTTGCGGCGCGCCGGGGCGGGCCTGGCCGCGTGTCGAACAGCCGTCGAACGCGAGGGGCTCCTGCCAGGCCTCGTCGATGTCCGGTTCGGCCGCAATCGCCACCGTTTGCACTTTCTCACCGGCCAGTTCGAGCAGTGCCGCGAGTACCCCGACGTAGGGGCTGCGGCGCTGCTGCAGGGCGGTGTGCAAGGCGTTGAGGATGTGCGCGATTTCGCTCAGGAACTCGCGCGCCTGCCGCGTCGGCTGGGTGGACACGTACTCGAGCACCGCGGGCAGATAGTCGGGCAATTCGCCGGGCGCCAGATCGAGCCCGGCGTCGGCGTAAGTCTTGCCCAGATCGACCAGCGCCGTGCCGCGATCGCGTGAATCGCCGTGCACGTGCTCGAACAGATGCAACGAGGTCGAGCGGCCGCGATCGAACAGGTCGACGTAGATCGCCTCGGAATCGAGCGTATCGCTGGCCAGCAGCGTATCGACCAGTGCGTCGAGTTCCGTCAGCCGCAGCTTGCCCAGCGCGCGTTCATCGTGCAACACCTGTTGTAATTCGACCAGGTGACTACGCAGTTCGGCGTCCGGGTAGGTGAGCAGATGTGCCAGTGCACGCAAGCTCAATGACATCTCTTTGGTCGCCATGTCAGACCTCCGCCTTGATTGGAATGGTGCGCCTCTTGGGCGTACCGAACAGGCTTGTATCGCTGATGCCGTCGGAGCAGCCGTTACCGAAACTGAAGCCGCAGCCGCCGCGCAAGTCGAAGGTGTTTTCCGCGTACTCGCGATGGGTCGAAGGAATCACGAAGCGATCTTCGTAATTGGCAATCGCCATGGTCTGGTACATGTCTTCGACCTGCGCCACGCTCAGTCCGGTGCGTTCGAGCACTTCGAGGTTTTCGACCTCATCGACATGCTTGTCGCGCTGATAGGCGCGCATCGCCAGCATGCGTTCGAGCGCCCGCACCACGGGCTCGGTGTCGCCAGCGGTGAGCAGGTTGGCCAGATAGTTGACCGGAATGCGCAACTCCTTGACGTCGGGGATCGAGCCGTTGACGCCGATGTGTCCGGCGTTCACCGCGGCGCTGATCGGCGACAGCGGCGGCACGTACCACACCATCGGCAGCGTGCGGTATTCCGGGTGTAGCGGCAGCGCCACCTTCCAGTCCACCGCCATCTTGTACACCGGACTCTTGCGGGCGCCTTCCATCCAGGCTTCGGGGATGCCGTCGGCGCGCGCCTGTTCGATCACTTTTGGATCGTTGGGATCGAGGAAGAGATCGATCTGCGCCTGATACAGATCGCGGTCATGCTCGACGCTTGCAGCGGCTTCGATACCGTCGGCGTCATACAGCAACACGCCCAGATAACGGATTCGGCCGACACAGGTTTCCGAACACACGGTGGGCTGACCGACCTCGATACGCGGATAGCAGAAGATGCACTTCTCCGCCTTGCCGCTCTTCCAGTTGTAGTAGATCTTCTTGTACGGGCAGGCGCTCACGCACATGCGCCAGCCGCGGCACTTGTCCTGGTCGATCAACACGATGCCGTCTTCCTCGCGCTTGTAGATCGAGCCGGACGGACAACTGGCCACACAGGCCGGGTTGAGGCAGTGCTCGCACAGCCGCGGCAGATACATCATGAAGCTGTTTTCGAACTGGCTCACCATCTCTTTCTGCGCCTGCTCGAAGCCGTTGAAGTTGGCGTCCTTGCTGCGCTTGGAGAACTCTCCACCGAGAAGTTCTTCCCAGTTCGGACCCCACACAATCTTCTCCATGCGCTTGCCGGTGATCAGGCTGCGCGGACGCGCGACCGGAGCGGCCTTCATTTCAGGGGCCGAGTGCAAGTGATCGTAGTCGAAGGTGAAGGGTTCGTAGTAGTCATCGATCTGCGGCAGGTTCGGGTTGGCGAAAATGCGCATCAGCAATTTCCACTTGCCGCCCTGACGCGGTTCGATGCTGCCGTCGGCCTTGCGAATCCAGCCGCCGTTCCATTTGTCCTGGTTTTCCCATTCTTTCGGGTAGCCGATGCCGGGCTTGGTCTCGACGTTGTTGAACCAGGCGTACTCCATGCCTTCGCGACTGGTCCACACATTCTTGCAGGTGACCGAGCAGGTATGACAGCCGATGCATTTGTCGAGATTGAGCACCATGGCGATTTGAGCGCGTATTTTCATCTCACTGTTCCTTATGCCTGTTCAGCCGCTTCAGTCGTTTCGACCGGTTCGTTGTCGAGCCAGTCAACCTTCGCCATCTTGCGCAGCACGACGATTTCATCGCGGTTGGTGCCGACGGTGCCGTAGTAGTTGAAGCCGTAACTGAACTGTGCGTAGCCGCCGATCATGTGGGTCGGTTTGACCACCACGCGGGTGACCGAGTTGTGAATGCCGCCGCGTATGCCGGTGATCTCCGAGCCCGGCGTGTTGATCGTCTTCTCCTGCGCGTGATACATGAATGTCATGCCGGGTTTGATGCGTTGGCTGACCACCGCACGCGCGGCAATCGCGCCATTGACGTTGAACAGTTCGACCCAGTCGTTATCGACGATGCCGACGGTCTTGGCGTCGTCTTCGCTGATCCAGATCACCGGCCCGCCGCGGTTGAGCGTGAGCATGATCAGGTTGTCGTTGTAGGTCGAGTGGATGCCCCACTTCTGGTGCGGCGTGATGAAACTAAGCAGTATCTCGGCATTGCCGTTGGGGCGGATGTTGTGCAGATCCGCGGTGGCCTTCAGGTTGATCGGCGTCCGATAAGTGGTGAAGCCTTCGCCGAAAGCCAGCATCCACGGGTGATCGAGATAGAACTGCTGGCGGCCGGTGAGCGTGCGCCATGGAATCAGCTCATGAACGTTGGTATAGCCGGCGTTGTACGACACATGCTCGCTTTCCAGACCGCTCCAGGTCGGTGAGCTGATGATCTTGCGCGGTTGAGCCTGAATGTCGCGGAAGTGGATCTTTTCGTGTTCGCGAGGCTTTGCCAGGTGGGTGTGGTCGCGGCCGGTGATTTTCGACAACGCCGCCCATGCCTTGACGGCGACATGGCCGTTGGTCTCGGGTGCCAGCGTGAGGATGACTTCGGCAGCGTCGATGTCGGTGTCGATGTTCGGAAGGCCCTGGCTGACGCCTTCTTCGCGCACCTTGCCGTTGAGATCCGCCAGATTGCCCACTTCCGTTTCAGTGTTCCAGGCAATGCCCTTGCCGCCGTTGCCAATGCTCGTCATCAGCGGTCCGAGCGAGGTAAAGCGTTTGTATACGTTGGGGTAATCGCGCTCGATCACCTTGATCGACGGGCCGGTCTTGCCAGGGATGAAGTCGCATTCGCCCCGTGCCCAGTCCTTGACGCCGATCGCCTGCGCGAGCTCGTCCGGGGTGTCGTGCATCAGCGGCGTAAGCACGATCTCTTTCTCGACACCCAGGTGGCCGACGCACACTTCGCTGAACGCCTTGGCCAGCCCCTTGTAGATATCCCAGTCGCTGCGCGATTCCCACGCCGGATCAACCGCCGTCGACAGCGGATGGATGAAGGGGTGCATGTCGCTGGTGTTCAGATCATTCTTTTCGTACCAGGTCGCGGTGGGCAGTACGACGTCCGAGTACAGGCAGGTGGTGCTCATGCGGAAATCGAGCGTCACCAGCAGGTCGAGCTTGCCTTCGGGCGCCTTGTCGTGCCACGCCACTTCGGCGGGTTTGGCATCATCCGGGCCGAGGTCCGTGGCATTCACGCCATGGCTGGTGCCCAGCAGGTGTTTCATGAAGTATTCATGCCCCTTGCCGCTCGAGCCAAGCAGGTTGGAGCGCCACACCAGCAGGATGCGCGGCCAGTTGTCCGGGTGGTCCGGATCGGTGCAGCTCATCTTGATGCTGCCTTCGGTGAGCGATTTCACGGTGTAGTCGACCGGGTCCATGCCGGCCTTCTCGGCGTCCTTGACGACCTCGATCGGGTTGCGCTGCAGTTGCGGTGACGAAGGCAGCCAGCCCATGCGCTCGGCGCGCACGTTGTAATCGATCATGCTGCCGCCATAGGCGTCCTTGTCGGCCAGCGGCGAGAGCACCTCGTCGACCCCGACCGTCTCGTAACGCCACTGATCGCTGTGCGCGTAGAAGTAGCTGGTGGCGTTCATCTGACGCGGCGGGCGGATCCAGTCGAGCGCGAAGGCCAGCGCCGTCCAGCCGGTTTGCGGGCGCAGTTTCTCCTGACCGACGTAGTGGGACCAGCCGCCACCGCTCTTGCCGATACAGCCGCACATCATCAGCATGTTGATGATGCCGCGGTAATTCATGTCGCAGTGATACCAGTGGTTGATGCCGGCGCCGATGATCGCCATCGAGCGGCCTTTGGTCTTGTCGGCGTTGTCGGCGAACTGGCGCGCTACGGCGATCACCTTTTCGCGCGGCACACCGGTGATTTGCTCCTGCCAGGCGGGCGTGTAGGGCACGTTGTCGTCGAAATCGGCGGCCGCGTTCTCGCCCTCCAGGCCGCGCGCCACACCATATTGGGCGACCTGCAGATCGAACACCGTGGCGACCATCACCTCGCGCTGTTCACCATCGACGGTCAACGGCAAGCTGCGTACCGGCACGGTGCGCAGCAGGACTTCATCCTGCGGATTGTCGCTGAAGTGCGGATTCTTCACCCCGCCGAAGTAAGGGAAGCCGACGCGGCTGGTTTCCCCGCCATGCGCCTTGTCTTCGAGTATCGACAGCATCAGCTTCACTTCCGTGCCGTCGCGTGCGTCCTTCGCTTCGAGGTTCCACTGTCCCTGATCGGCGCGGCCGTCCGCGCCCCAGCGAAAACCGATCGCGCCGTTGGGCAGCACCACATTGCCGTCTTCACCGAGCGCGACGGTTTTCCATTCCGGATTGTTGTCGGCGCCGAGCTGGTCGGCAAAATCTGCGGCACGGACATAGCGGTCCGGCACCATCACGGTGTCGCCGCCGGGCAGGGTGTGCTCACGCAGCATGACCAGCATCGGCAGGTCGGTGTAGCGCCGCACGTAGTCGTCGAAATAGGCGCTGCGTTTGTCGAAATAGAACTCCTTGAGGATCACATGGCCCATCGCCATCGACACCGCGGCATCGGTGCCGGCCTTGGGGTGCAACCATATGTCGGAGAGCTTCGCCACTTCGGAATAGTCGGGCGTGACGGCGACGATCTTGGTGCCCTTGTAGCGCACCTCGGTAAAGAAGTGCGCATCCGGCGTGCGCGTCTGGGGCACGTTGGAACCCCACGCGATGATGAAGTTGGAGTTGTACCAGTCGGCCGATTCGGGCACGTCGGTCTGCTCGCCCCACACCTGCGGGCTGGACGGCGGCAGATCGCAATACCAGTCGTAGAAGCTCAAGGGCGTGCCGCCGATCAGGCTCAGATAGCGGCTGCCGGCGGCGTAGGAGACCATCGACATGGCGGGAATCGGCGAGAATCCCGCGACCCGGTCGGGGCCGTATTTTTTGATGGTGTACACGTTGGAAGCGGCGATCAGTTCATTGACTTCACGCCAGTCGGCACGTACGAAACCGCCCATTCCGCGTATCTGCTGGTAGTCGCGCCGCTTGGATTCGGATTCGACGATCTCGGCCCAGGCCTCGACCGGGCCGTGCTGGCGGCGCGCGTCACGCCAACTGCGCAATAGGCGCCCACGCACCAGCGGATATTTGAGCCGGTTGGCGCTGTACAGATACCAGCTGTAGCTGGCGCCGCGCGAACAGCCGCGCGGTTCGTGGTTGGGCAGGTCGGCGCGAGTGCGCGGGTAGTCGGTCTGCTGCGTCTCCCAGGTGACGATGCCGCCCTTGACATAAATCTTCCATGAGCACGAACCGGTGCAATTGACGCCGTGGGTCGAGCGCGCGATCTTGTCGTGCGCCCAGCGGTCGCGGTAGGCATTTTCCCAGGTGCGGTCTTCACCGGTGGTGACGCCGTGTTCGCCGGAGAAATTCTCTTTCGGATTCGAGAAGTATTTCAGTCTGTCGAGAAAGTGACTCATCGGTGACTCCTTGTGGCCGGATGTCTCGCTGCCGGCGGTTGAAGCGGGGTTGTCAGGTTCGCCAAGCGTGCGCGAGGTTCAGGGGTTGTCGAATTCTGCCTTCGGCCCGAGGTAGTACCACCAGTTGAGCAGCAGGCAGATCACGTAAAAGATGGCAAAGCCGTAGAGCGCGTTTTCCGGTGTAGCGGCCTTGATCTGCTCGCCGAACACCTGCGGGATGATGAAGGCGCCATAGGCAGCGATCGCCGACGTCCAGCCCAGCACCGGGCCGGCCTGCGCCTTGGGAAACACCATCGCAATGGTGCGGAAGGTCGATCCGTTGCCGATGCCCGAGGCCGCAAACAACACCAGGAACAGCGCGAAAAATGGCAGGAAGACTTCTTCCGGAGTGGCCGACTGGTAGGCCGCCTTCATGAAGTACGCCACCCCGAATGCGGCGGCAACCATGGCGTAAGTGCAGTACTGCGTGACGCGTGCGCCGCCGAGGCGATCGGCGATCCAGCCGCCGACCGGACGGATCAGCGCGCCGATGAAGGGCCCCATCCACGCGAACATCAGCGCCGACGGGCCGTTGGGATTCGCCACGTCGTGCGTCATCACGCCATCGACGATGATGTGCTGGTAGCCGAAAATGACCTTGATGGCGAGTGCGAAGGCCGCGGCGTAGCCGATGAAACTACCGAAAGTCATGGTGTAGATCACACTCATGATCCAGGTGTGCTTGTTGCCGAAAATGCTGAACTGCTTTTGCAGGTTGGGTTTGATTTCGCCCGGAATCAGCTTGAGCAGAAACACCGTGAGCGCAATCACGCCGACCAGCACAAACCACATCGTCCATGAAGGCAGGCCCAGTCCGGCGGGTGCCGGCAGGATCAGCCACAGACCGAGTCCGCCGGTGACGAAGGCCGTCAGCAACATGCCGGTGATTTTGGCCATGCTCGACAAGGGCGAGCCGATGTTGGGCGAGACTTCCTCGGTGCGGATGTTGTGCATGCCGAACCAGCCGGCAAAGGCCAGCGGCACCAGCAACAGCATCCACACGAAACCGGCGTTGGCCAGCCAGGTGTCGCTGCCGGCGGGAATCTTGCCGATCAGCGAGCCCGAGGTGCTGATCAGTTGAATCGCATCGCCGCTCAAGGCGCCGAACAGCGGCACGGTCATGACCAGCGGCACGACGATCTGCATGGTGGTGACACCGGCGTTACCCAGCCCGGCATTCAGGCCCAGCGCCAGTCCCTGCATGCGCTTGGGGAAAAAGAAGCTGATGTTCGACATGCTCGAGGCGAAGTTACCGCCGCCAAAGCCGCACAGGAAGGCCAGCACCTGAAACACCCACAAGGGGGTGTCCATGGATTGCAGCGCAAAGCCGGTACCCACCGCCGGAATCATCAGCAATGCGGTGGTGAAGAACTTGGTGTTGCGTCCTCCGGCAATGCGGATGAAGAAGGACGAAGGAATGCGCATGGTGGCGCCTGCCAGGCCGGCGATGGCCGACAGACTGAACAACTCGGCAGGCTTGAACGGGAATCCGGCGGAGAGCATCTGCACCGTGATCACGCTCCACATGATCCACACCGCGAAACCGCACAGCAGACTGGGGATCGAGATCCACAGATTGCGGTTGGCGATGCGTTTTCCGCTCGCTTCCCAGAAGGCTTCGTCTTCCGGATTCCAGTGATGCAGATCGGCACCCTTGCCGATGCCGGCGCCGCCAGGCGGGATGTGTGGGCTCTCAGCCTGAGTGGTCATGAGTTGCTCCTTTTCTCGCATGCATTCCGGTCAGGCGGCGTCGGCGTCGGCCACGGCGTGGCCTGTCATCACGTCGGTGACGCGCACTTCGGTCCAGTACATCCAGATCAGCGACACCCAGGTCACGCCGTAGAGCAACATGAAGCAACTCGAGCGCACGCCGGTCAGGTCGACCAGCGCGCCGAACAGGATCGGCAACACAAAGCCGGCCAGCCCGCCGACCAGGCCGACGATGCCGGACACCGCGCCAATGTCGTGCGGGAATTCGTCCGAGATGTACTTGAACACCGAGGCCTTGCCGAAGGCCCAGGCGACACCGACCGTAAACATCAGCGCGGTGAATACCCACGGGTTGAGGTGCAGGTTGAAGGTGCGCGGGCCCTCTATCGTCTGCACGGTGAACGAGGTATCAGGGTAGGAGAGGATGAACAGGCAGATCCACGACACCCACATCACCCACCAGGTCACCTTGTGGGCGCCGTAGCGATCGGAGAACCAGCCCCCGACCGCGCGCAGCACACCGCCCGGGAGTGAGAAACAGGCGGCCAGCAAGGCGGCCATTTGCAGCGAAAAGCCGTATTCGCTGACGTAGTACTTGGTCATCCACAGGGCCAGTCCGACATAGCCGCCGAAGACGATGGAGTAGTACTGGCAGTACTTCCACACGCGCGGATCGCGCAGCGTGCGCAACTGGTCAGCGAAAGTCACATTCGCGGCGGCCTTGTGTGCCGGATCGTGATAGCTGAACATCCAGAAGGCGATCGCCGTCACCAGCATGGCCACGGCATAGACCGTGGGCACCATCTGCCAACCCCATCCGACAACGATCGCCGGCGCGACGAAATTAGTGAGCGCCGCGCCCGAGTTGCCGGCGCCGAAAATGCCCATCGCGAAGCCTTGCCGGCTGCGCTCGAACCAGCGTGCGCAGTAAGCGATACCCACCGAGAACGAACCGCCGGCGAGGCCCACGAACAGACCGACGACGAGGAAGTGCCAGTATTCGGTAGCGTACTGGATGAGATAGATCGGGATGACGGTGGCGACCATCACGATGAAAAAGACGATGCGCCCGCCGTATTTATCGCCCCACAAACCGAGCGGCAGCCGCGTCAGCGCACCGGTGAGCACCGGCATCGCGGCGAGCAGACCAAACTGGGTTTCGTTGAGACCGAGCTGTTCCTTGATCGGCACGCCGATGACCGCAAAGATCATCCACACCGCGAAACATATCGTGAAGGCGAAGGTGCTGACACTGAGCACCGAAATCTGTTCTTTGCTAAAAGACCCCAACATTGGTTATCCCCGAGACATCGAACGCTTTGTCGAGCCTTTCCAGCGTAGCGGTCTGCCGGCAAGGAAAACATTCCCCATCGGCACAAGAGGGGCTATTCATAGGGACTAGTCATAACGGGCTAGACGCACTGCCCGGCAACCGCGCGGTGTCGGATCGATCAGCCGTGGAGCAAGGCGTCGAGCGCGTCGCGGTCGAGAATGCGGATGCTGCGTCCGCCATCGCCTTCGATCAGGCCGGCGTCGCGCAACTTGCGCAGCGCACGCGACAAGGCTTCGCTGCTCATGTTGAGCATCGAAGCGATGGCGTATTTGGGCGCGGCAAGCCGCACCTGATTGGCCGCCGGACCACTCGTCTCGCTGTGTTCAAGCAGGTAGGCGGCAATACGCTTGTGGGCATGCAGCGGCGCGGCCTGGCTGATCGATTCGATCAGCGAGTGAATGCGCCCCGACATCTCGGAGAGCATGCGCAGCGAAAGCGCGTGGTCGTCCTGCACGGCGCGCAGTACCGCGGCCGACGGCACATGGAGCAGCCGCGTGGCGACCACGGCCTGTGTCCACGCGCGGTAAAAGGCCAGCCGAAAAACACCGATCTCGCCAAAAAAACGGCGTTCGCCAAACAATTCGATCACGCGCTCGCGGTCGTCGGGTTCGCACGCCACCAGTTTGACGCTACCGGAGAGCACGAAGTACAGCCCGGTCGGCGCGGTGCCGCGGCGAAAGATGAATGCGTCGCGCTTGAAACTGCAGAACGTCGCCTGTGTGGCGAGCCGCGAAATGGTGTGCATCGACAGGCCGGCGAACAATGGCATCGCCTTGAGCGCCGCGATTTCCTTGGTGTGCGTTTGGCGCGGTGCAACGATGTCGCGGCCCCCTGTGTCGCCGAGCATGATGTTCATCATGGTCGCAATTCCTCCATGAGCGGGCGCAACCCAAGCGTGGACGCGACCGTCCACAGCTCACATTACGTTGATGCGCGGGCAACCACAATCGACCAGAAAGGGATCGGTCGAACGGGTGGGGTCTCTCCTGCTAAATGACTATGCGCGGACTATGCGCGCCCTTCGCTGATCTTGTTCCGACTGACCGATTTGGCTCAGGTGGATCACCTGCGCGCTGTGCGGCATGAGGGATGCGATGACGGCGGTGGTCGAAGCATCACCCCGACCATCCACGATGCGTGCGCGACGCCGCGGACGACGCCATGCCAAGCCAGCACCAGAAGATACGCAATGAAAAAAGTCAGGCGGCATCCGACGGATCGAGACACTGCCCCGCAGCGAATGACATGGTCGACAACGCGGTCGCCGTCGCTTGCCGTCGACCGCCGGGCTGTTGCATTTCGGTGATCCGCAGGGCACCGGCACCACAGGCGATGACGAGGCCGTCGGCATCGGCACAGAGTATTTCGCCCGGCACACCCGTACGATCGACCACCTCGGTGCGCCACAGCTTGAACGGCGCGCCGTCGAGGCTGGCAAACGCGCCGGGATACGGATCGAAGGCGCGCACCGTGCGTTCAAGTTCGCGCGCCGGGCGGCGCCAGTCGAGTTGCGCCTCCGTCTTGCCGATCTTGTGCGCGTAGGTGACGCCCGCGGTGGGCTGGATTGTTGGCGTGAGTTCGCCATGAGCGAGCTGCTCGAGTGCGTCGACAATGAGCCGGCCGCCCAGTGCGGCGAGGGTGTCATGCAGGGCGCCAGTGGTCGCGTCGGGTGCAATCGGCACCGCCTCGCGCAGTAGCATGTCGCCGGTATCGAGACCGGCGTCCATCTGCATGATGGTAATGCCGGTTTCGTGGTCACCTGCTTCGATCGCGCGGTGAATCGGCGCCGCACCGCGCCAGCGCGGCAACAGCGAGGCATGAATGTTAAGACAGCCATCGCGGGGGATATCGAGCACCGCTTGCGGCAAGATGATGCCGTAGGCAGCGACCACCAGCACATCCGGCGCGGCAGCGCGCAGCATGGCCTGCTGCTCGACGGTGCGCAGTTTTTCCGGCTGATCGACGGGAATGCCGTGCGCCAGCGCCAGTTGCTTGACCAGGCCGGGCCGCAGCTTCATGCCGCGACCGGCGCGCCGGTCGGGCGGCGTCAACACCAGCACGACGTCGATGCCGGCGGCGTCGATGAGCGCACGCAACGCCGTTGTCGCGAAATCGGGCGTCCCCGCGAACGCGACTCTCATTCAGACCGTAATGCGCGCGAGTTTGGCGAGCTTGTTCTTGATGCGGCCCTGTTTGAGCAGAGACAGATACTCGATGAAGACCTTGCCTTCGAGATGGTCGATCTCGTGCTGCACGCACACCGCGAGCAAGCCCTCGGCTTCCATCTCCAACGGCTCGCCCTGCTCGTTGAGCGCGCGCACCCTGACGTGCTCGGCGCGCTTGACCTTGTCGAACACGCCGGGCACCGACAGGCAACCTTCCTCGCCGATCTGCTCGCCATCGCGCTCGAGAATTTCCGGGTTGATGAGCGCGAGCAACTCGTTGCGATCTTCGGAGACGTCCATGACGATCACGCGCTCATGCACATTGACTTGTGTCGCCGCCAGTCCGATTCCGGGCGCCTCGTACATTGTCTCGGCCATGTCCTTGATCAACTGGCGAATGCGGTCATCCACCCGGGCCACCGGTTTGGCCTTGGTGTACAGACGCGAATCGGGAAAATGAAGAATCGGGAGAAGAGCCATGTTTGCTTGCCGTACCAAGAGATTACGTGCAGAATTTCACGTCGTTTGCAACGCCCGATGACTGCACGTTTTTCATCGAAGCGCTCAACTTCCGGGAATTATGACCGTAGTTGTCCTGACAGATTCCCGGCAGGGCGAAACCATGCCGCCCGCATCAGAACGGAAACGATTAATGATCCGCATTATATTCTCTCTGTTCATCGGCGTCGCCGCGCTCATGCAGCCCGCCCTTGCAGCCCCCGCCGAACTGGCCAGCGATGCGCCCGACAGCTACGTTATCCGCAAGGGCGACACGCTGTGGGACATCTCGGCCAAGTTCTTGCGCCAGCCGTGGCGCTGGCCGGAAGTGTGGCGCATGAACCGCAGCCAGATCCGCAACCCGCATCTGATCTATCCGGGTCAGATCATCGTGCTCGACCGCAGTGGCCCGTATCTTTCGCTGGGGCGCCGCATCGGTGACGACAAGCTCACCCCGCAGGTCTATACCGAAGCAGCCGATGAGGCGATTCCGAGCATTCCGCAGAACGAGATCGCGCCCTTCCTCACCCAACCGCTGGTGGTGGACGAAAAGCGCCTCGCCGAATCGGCCACCATTGTCGCCACGCAGGAAAACCGCCTGTTCACCGGCCAGGGTGACACCGTCTTTGCCAAGGATGTGCGCGACGACGTCGACATCTGGCACATCTACCGCCCCGCGAAACCGCTGACCGACCCGCTGACCAAGGAATTGCTTGGCTACGAAGCAGAGCATCTCGGCAGCGCCGATGTTACCCAGCACGGCCTGCCCGCGGTGCTGGAAATCACCATGGCGCGGCAGGAAATCGGCACCGGCGAATTGATGCTGCCGGCCGATCGGCCCGAATTGCTCTCCTACGTGCCGCACGCGCCGCAGCAGGAGGTCGAAGGGCGTGTCATCGGTATCTACGGCGGGATGAGCGAAACCGGCCGTCAGGGTGTGATCACGCTCGGCGTCGGCAAAGCCGACGGTATCGAAGTCGGCCATGTGCTCGCACTCCACCGCTATCGCGGCGACGTCACCTACAAGGATGAAGACAGCGGCCGCAAGGAGCACTTCGAGTTACCCGAACACCGCTATGGTCTGGTGTTCGTGTTCCGCGTGTTCGATCGCGTTGCCTACGGTCTGGTGGTGGATGCCACCTCGTCGGTGAAAGTTTCGGACACCGTGCGCACGCCCTGAAGGAATATCCGGTTCGAATTTGAGCGATAACGACAAGGACGCGCTGGTCGACTGGATTCGTCTGACGCTCGTTCCCGGCATCGGGGGCGAGCGTCAGCGTCGTTTACTCAAGGCCTTCGGCCTCCCTGCGCACATCTTTGCCGCCGGCCATGCAGCGCTCGCTGGTGTCATCGGCGACACCCTCGTCCACCGTCTGCGGGACCATGATGCGCGCGAGGCGACCGATGCCGCATGCGCCTGGGCCGAGCAGCCCGACAACCACATCCTCACGCTCGCAGATGCGGCCTACCCGCAGGCGCTGCTCGATCTGCCCGATCCACCGACCGTGCTGTATGTCAAAGGGTCGCTGGCGGTGCTCAACGCGCCGGCACTGGCGATCGTCGGCGCGCGCAGCGCGTCGCCACAGGGCATGGAGAATGCGGCTGCATTTGCCGAAAATCTCGCCCGTGGCGGTCTGGTAGTGGTGAGCGGACTGGCGCTGGGCATCGATGCCGCCGCGCACCGCGGCGCGTTGCAAGCGAACGGTCACACCGTGGCGGTCATCGGCACCGGCGCCGATCGCGTCTATCCCGCGCGCAATAAGGCGCTCGCGCAGCAGATACTCGAAGCCGGCGGCGCCCTGGTCAGTGAATTCCCGCTTGGCACACCAGCCGTAGCGCACAATTTTCCGCGGCGCAATCGCATCATCGCCGGCTTGTCACGTGGCGTGCTGGTGGTCGAAGCCGCGCTGGGCAGCGGCTCGCTGATCACCGCGCGCTTGGCCAATGAGCAAGGACGCGACGTGTTCGCGATACCGGGCTCGATCCATTCGCCGCTCACCAAGGGCTGCCATCATCTGATCCGCGAAGGCGCCAAGCTCGTCGAAACGGCCCGGGATATTCTCGAAGAGCGCGCGTTTTCGGGCCTCGCGCCGATTGCGATGACCCCTGAAACCGCGGACGATCCGGCGCCGACAGCGCCCGCGGACGATGAAGCGCAAGTGCTCGACGCCATGGGCCACGACCCCGTCAACCTCGACACCCTCGCGGGCCGCACCGGCTTGACGGCCGAAACGCTGTACGCCATGCTGCTCGAAATGGAACTCAGCGGCCGGCTGGCTCGACTGCCCGGCGGCCGTTTCCAGCGACTGTGACCCGCCCCCGAGACCATGTTCGATATTTTTGTCTACCTTTTCGAAAACTACATCCACCGTGACGCCTGTCCGGCGCCGGAACAACTCGCGCGCAGATTGACCGACGCTGGTTTCGAGGAAGAAGAGATCAGCGAAGCGCTCGACTGGCTGTCCGGCCTCAACCAGGCCGCCAGCGCGCAAACGCCGGTCAAGGCCGCGGCGGCGGATTCGATTCGCGTCTATGTGGACCAAGAACTCGCCGTTTTGGGACGCAAGGGCCACAGTTTTCTGGTGTTCCTCGAAAGCGCCGGCGTGCTCGATTCACGTGCGCGCGAGCTCATCGTCGACCGCCTCACCGCGTCGTCCGATCACCCGATGCCGCTGTCGCGTCTCAAGGTGATCGTGCTGATGGTGTTGTGGAGTGAGGCGCAGCCGATGGACACGCTCGTTCTTGACGAGTTGCTCAACGAAGATTTCGACGACGAAACGCCTGTTCTCCAGTAGCGTCAGCTCGCCTCGACGCGCGCTGTTCGACCGATCTGCCGCAAAAAAACGCGGTGTTCGACTTGCACCCCGCATCGCGGCTTCCTTATTATGCCGCGCACACCCACCGGAAAAGACGGGAACTCCGGCTGACCTTTGCCGGTCTGCCCGCATGCCATGAGCAAACAACTGATCATTGCGGAGAAACCCTCCGTGGCGCAGGACATCGCCCGCGTATTGGGGGGATTCACCCGCGAGAAAGACTACTTCGAGTCGGACGACTATGTGTTGTCGTCCGCCGTCGGCCATTTGCTGGAGCTGACGGTGCCGCCCGACATCGAAGTCAAACGCGGCAAGTGGTCATTCGCCAACCTGCCCGTGATTCCGCCTGAATTCGCGCTGCAGCCGATCAAGAAGAGTGAAGACCGGCTCAAGCTGCTCACCCGCCTGATCAAGCGCAAGGACGTCGAAGGCATCATCAACGCCTGCGACGCGGGGCGCGAGGGCGAACTGATCTTCAATTTCATCGTGCAGCACGCCAAGAGCAAGAAACCGGTGCAGCGCCTGTGGCTGCAATCGATGACGCCGGCTGCGATCCGCACCGGTTTCGAGCAACTGCGCAGCGCCGATGAGGTTGCCGGGCTGCGCGAAGCGGCGGTATGCCGCGCCGAGAGCGACTGGCTGATTGGCATCAACGGCACCCGCGCGATGACTGCCTTCAACTCGAAAACGGGTGGTTTTCACCTCACCACGGTGGGGCGCGTGCAAACCCCGACGCTGACCCTGGTGGTCGAACGCGAATATCGCATCCGCCGCTTCAAGCCGCGCGACTACTGGGAACTGGAAGCGACCTTTGCGGCCGCGCAGGGTGAATACACGGGACGCTGGTTCGACCAGAAGTTCAAGAAGAACGACGACGAACATGCCCGTGCCGAGCGCTTGTGGGATGCCGCGAGCGCCGAGGCGATCCGCGCCAAATGCGACGGCCAGCCTGGCGTGGTGGAAGAGGAATCACGCCCCTCCACGCAGCAATCGCCGTTGCTCTTCGACCTGACCAGCCTTCAGCGCGAAGCCAATGGCCGTTTCGGTTTTTCCGCGCGCGCCACATTGCAGGTGGCACAAGCCTTGTACGAACGCCACAAGGTGCTGACCTATCCCAGAACCGACGCGCGCGCACTGCCGGAAGACTATGTGGATACGGTCAAGGAGACCATGACCCACCTGCCGGCGGAATACGCCAGCTTTGCCAACGAGATCACGCGCCAAGGCTGGGTCAAACCGAACAAGCGCATCTTCGACAACACCAAGATTTCCGACCACTTCGCGATCATTCCGACCGGCACGGAGCCGAAGAAGCTCTCCGAGCCGGAGCAGAAAATCTACGACCTGGTCACACGGCGTTTCCTTTCCGTGTTCTACCCCGCGGCCGAATTCCGCGTCACCACGCGCATCACGCGCGTTGCCGAGGAAGCCTTCAAGACCGAAGGCAAGGTGCTGGTCAAGGCCGGCTGGCTGGTGGTCGTCGGACGCGACAAACCCGATGCCGACACGCTGACGCCGGTCGACCAGGGCGAAACAGTGAGCACCGAGGCGATCGAACTCAAGGCCCTGCAAACCCGGCCGCCGGCGCGCTACAACGAAGCAACGCTGCTCTCGGCAATGGAAGGCGCCGGCAAGATGGTGGACGACGAGGAACTGCGCGCCGCCATGGCGGGCCGCGGACTCGGCACGCCGGCGACGCGCGCGCAAATCATCGAAAACCTCATCGGCGAGCAATACATGCTGCGCGAGGGCAAGGAGCTGGTGCCCACTGCCAAGGCATTTTCGCTGATTACGCTGCTCACCGGGCTGGGCGTTGCCGGACTCACCTCGCCCGAGCTCACCGGCGAGTGGGAGTACAAGCTGTCGCAGATGGAGCATGGCAAGTTGTCGCGCACGGACTTCATGGAAGAGATCGCGCAGATGGCGCGCGAGATCGTCGAGCGCGCCAAACAGTATGAATCCGACACCGTGCCCGGCGATTTCGTCACCTTGCAAACGCCCTGCCCGAAGTGCGGCGGCGTGGTCAAGGAAAACTACAAGAAGTTTGCCTGCCAGTCCTGCGAGTGGGCCACCTGGAAGATCGTCGCCAGCCGGCAGTTCGAGATCGATGAGATGGAAACCCTGCTGCGCGAAGGCCATGTCGGCCCGCTGCTGGGCTTTCGCAGCAAGGTGGGCCGGCTGTTCAATGCCGAAATCAAACTTAACGAAGAGCAGCAGCCAACCTTCGATTTCGGCCAGCCGCGTGACGACGAGAATGCCGAGCCGGTCGACTTCTCCGACCGGCAGCCGCTCGGCCCCTGCCCCAAGTGCCAGGCGCGGGTGTTCGATCACGGCATGTCCTACGTCTGCGAGAAATCGGTCGGGCCCGAAAAATCCTGCGATTTCCGCTCCGGCAAGATCATTCTGCAACAACCCATCGAGCCCGAGCAGATGAGCAAACTGCTTGCCGAAGGTAAAACGGAATTGCTGCGGGGCTTCGTTTCCAATCGCACCAAGCGCAAGTTCTCGGCATTTCTGGTGCGCAAGCCCGACGGCACGGTGGGTTTCGAGTTCGAGCCACGAGCGCCCAAGAAACCCGCCGCCAAAAAGGCTGCGCCGAGCGCCAAAACGGAAGAATGAGCGATGTGCCGCCGGAGGCGCAACGGGTGCTCGATTTCTGGTTCGGAGCGCCCGGCAGCGCCGAATTCGGTACCCAGCGCGCGATGTGGTTTCAGAAACGCAAGGGCACCGACGCGGCCATCCGCACGCAATTCCAGCTCGACGTTGAAGCGGCGCTGGCCGACGCTCTGACTGACTGGAATGCTCATCCGCGCGGTACGTTGGCGCGCATCCTGCTTCTCGATCAATTCACGCGCAACATCTTTCGCGACACGCCGCGCGCCTTTGCCGGCGACGCCCCGGCGCTGGCCACGGCGCAGCGTTATGTTGATGACGGCAGCCATCTGACGCTACTTCCGGTGGAACGCATTTTTTTCTACCTACCCTTCGAGCACGCCGAAGATGCGGCCGCGCAGGCCACGGCGGTGGCACTGTTCCGCGCACTCGCTGCCGCGTACAGCGGCTTCGGGAGCTCGCTTGATTATGCGCTGCGACATCAGGCAGTCATCGATCGCTTCGGCCGTTTTCCGCATCGCAACGCCATTCTCGGACGCGACAGCACGGCAGAAGAATTGGACTTTCTTGCTCAACCGGGCAGTCGATTCTAGCTTTGTAGGTTGGCCAGGCGAAGGAAGCCCAACATCCCGGAGGTCGCCAAATGTTGGGCTTCGCTACGCTCTGCCCAACCTACCCTCAACCACCATGTTCGTCAGGCCGCGATCCCGGGACGCGCCGCGTCCAGCGTCTGCGTCCCCGGCAGCTCGCATTCGAGAATCGCCTTGCGCAACACGTCGATCGCGCCACTGCGCGGATAGGTGACCCGCCAGGCGAGTGCCACTGTACGAAATGGTTCAGGCGCTTCGAACGGACGCACGGCGAGCAAGAGATTGTGGCCGGGCATGTCGTCCGCCGCGGTGCTGGGCAACACCGTCACGCCGACACCGCTTGCGACCATCAAGCGGATGGTTTCAAGCGAACTGCTCTGCAAAGTGCGCTGCAGCCCCGCGACGCCACTGCACTCCGGGCAGACTTCAAGCACCTGATCGCGAAAACAATTTCCCGCGCCGAGCAGCAATAACTGATCGTCGGCAAGTTGCGCCGGCGCGATGGCCGCTTGCGCCAGCCAGGCATGGTCGGCCGGCAGCAGCACGCGAAACGGTTCGTTGTAGATCGGCTGCACGACGATACCCGCCTGTGCGAAGGGCAGCGCGAGAATGGCCACATCGATGTCGCCGCGCTTGAGCGCATCAGCCAGGCGCGCGGTGGTGTCCTCTTCGATGATCAGTGGCATGCGCGGCGCCAGCTCCTTAACGCGCGGAATCAGGCGCGGCAGCAGATAGGGGCCGATGGTGTAGATTGCGCCCACCCGCAGCGCGCCGCCGAGCGGGTCTTTTCCGGCCTGCGCAATCTCCTTGATCTGGCCGGCCTCGACCAGCACGCGCTGCGCCTGCTCGACGATGCGCTGACCCAGCTCGGTCACTTTCACGTCGCTGGTGCCACGCTCGAAGAGCATGATGCCAAGCTGCTCTTCAACCTTCTTGATGGCGACCGACAAGGTCGGCTGGCTGACATGACATTGCACCGCGGCGCGGCCGAAATGGCGCTCGCGCGCCAGCGCCACGATGTACTTCATATCAGTCAGGGTCATTAAATACCTCCGGCCCGGAACAGTTTGCAGAATCGATGGTCTGCAAATGTGTGATTATCCCGCCTGTGACACACGGGGATAGCAAGGAGTTGCAAGACATTTACTGCGCTTTTTACCCATTTGGCGTTGAAACGGCCGCCGCCAGCCCGCAAACCTATACCGTTGCAAGCACCGCTGAGCCGGCGCCCAGGACAGAAGAGACGAAACAGGAGAATTCATGAAGCGACGAACCCTATTCATTGCCGCACTGTGCGGCACGCTCGGCCTGACCGCGGCGGGCGTGTGGTCACCGGTCGCAGGCATCGGCACAGCCCACGCCGTGCAGGCGAGCAACCCTGCAAACGAAATTCCATTGCGCGACTTGCCCGATTTCACGGGTCTGGTCGCCCGGGTTGGTCCGGCGGTGGTCAATATCAGCGTGGTGCAGGAAGTCGCCAGCCGACTTGGTGGTAGCGGCGATCCGTTCGAGGAGTTCCTGCGTCGCTTTGGTGTCCCCCTTCCGGGTGCGCCAGACGGGCAGGACGGGCAGGGTGGTGCGCCGCAGATTGCACGCGGTGTCGGCTCGGGCTTTATCGTCAGCGCCGACGGCTATGTACTGACCAACGCGCACGTGGTTGCTGACGCCACCGAAGTGACGGTACGGCTGACCGACAATCGCGAATTCAAAGCCAAGGTCGAGGGCGTGGACAAGCGCACCGACGTGGCGCTGCTCAAGATCGACGCCACCGGTCTGCCGACCGTCAAGATCGGCGATCCGGAAAAGAGCCGGGTGGGCGAATGGGTGGTCGCCGTCGGCTCGCCCTTCGGTTTCGACAACACTGTCACCGCGGGCATTATTTCGGCCAAGGCGCGCCGCCTGCCGGACGAGACGTACGTGCCGTTCATCCAGACCGACGTCGCCGTCAACCCCGGCAACTCGGGGGGGCCGCTCTTCAATCTCGACGGTGAGGTGATCGGCATCAACTCGCAGATTTATTCGCGCTCGGGCGGTTTCATGGGCATTTCTTTCGCCATCCCGATCGATGTCGCGATGAAGGTCAAGGGGCAGTTGCAGGAGTTCGGCGTGGTGCAGCGCGGGCGCCTCGGCGTCACTATTCAGGGACTCAATGACGAGCTGGCCGACTCGTTCGGTCTGAAGTCGCCCAAAGGCGCGCTCATTTCCAGCGTCGAACCCGATTCGGCGGCGGACAAAGCCAAACTGAAACCGGGTGATGTGATCCTCGCGGTCAATGGCGATACCATCGGCGATTCGGTCGATCTGCCGCGGGTGATTGGCGAAATGCGCCCCGGCACGAAGATTGAACTCGAGATCTGGCGCGACAAGAAGCGCCGTGAAGTGAATGTCACGCTGGGTTCGATGGGCGGCGAACAACGCGCTGCCAACATCGAAAGCGGCGGTAGCGACGCCGGTGGCAAACTCGGCCTGACGGCCCGTCCGCTCTCCGAACAGGAAGCGAGCCAGCTTGAAGTCCCGGGCGGTCTGGTGGTCGAGCGTGTCGACGGCGCCGCCGCCAAAGCCGGCCTGCAGCGTGGCGATGTGATCCTCGCGCTCAACAATACGCCGGTGACCGACGTCGCGACCTTCCGCAAACTGCTCAAACAGGCTGGCGATCGCTTCGCACTACTCGTCCAGCGCGGCAATTCGCGCATCTATCTGGCCGTGCGCAACGGATAAACCCGGAAGTCCGGGGGCTTCGGCCCCCGGCGCGTGCCAAAGAGCACGTAAACCCATTCCGGTCAGCCCGTTCCCGTAAGATGCGACTGAGAACTGTTTTCTCAGCGATCGGACATGCATCCAACGTTGTTCGCCGCCGCCTCGCGCGCGCGCGCGATTTTCCTGAGACTGTTGCCCGCACCCCTGATGGTGGTCAGCGGCGCGCTGCTGGCCGGCCACAGCGTTCAGGAAGACGCCTTCTTCGAACCGCTTCCAGTTGTCCTCACCGCCGCGCGTCTGCCCCAGGCCTTGCAAGATGCCCCCGGCGCGATGACCGTGCTCGACCGCAGCCTGATCGAAGCCACCGGCTACCGCGACCTGCCCCGCCTGCTGCGTTTCGTACCCGGCATGCATGTCGGTTACGAGCGCAGTCACGCCAGCTGGATTAGCTATCACGGTCTCGGACTCAGATTTCCGGGCGAAATGCAGATTCTCATCGACGGCGTGGCGTCCTACGTGCCGAGCAATTTCGGCACCATCGCATGGTCGCAACTGCCCATTTTTCTTGACGAGATCGAGCGCATCGAAGTGGTGCGTGGCGCCAGCGGCAACAACTTCGGCTCAAGTGCGTTGCTCGGCACCATCAACCTGATCACGCGTTCCGGCGCGGAATCGCCGGGCGCGCATGTCAAACTCATCGCGGGCGAACCGGGTATTCGCGACGTCACGGCCGGCTGGGCCGGCGGCGCAGAGGATTGGTCGCTGCGCGTCACCGCCGGCGACCGCAACGACGATGGATTCCGCGGCCTCATGGACGACCATCGGGTGCAGCAATTCAGCCTGCGCGCCGACGCACAGCCGACAGCGGACGACCATGTGATGATCCGCATCGGCAGCACCCGCCAAACCGCACAACGTGGCTACCCCGACTCGCCCTTCGACAGCAATGCGCTACGCACCGCGCGCGACCGTTCGCATCAGCTCCAGGCCCAATGGCGCCGCACCACGTCGCCGGATCGCGAATGGGTGGTGAATTTCCAGTACCACGCGCTGGACAACAACGATGCGTGGTTCGCCGACGCCGGACCCGCCTTTGCGCCCATCCCCTTGTCGCGCGATCGCGAGGTGCAACGCACCGCCATCGAAGTGCAGCGCCGCGACCGCTGGAGCGACAGCTTGCGTGGCGTGTGGGGGATTGAAGCAACGCACCATGAAACCCGCGCGCCGATGTCGTATTTCGGCCGCGAGGTGATCCGCGAGCGCAACTACCGCGTCTTCAGCAATATCGAATGGCAGGCGCGCGCGCCACTCACCGTCAATCTCGGCCTCGCCGCCGAAAAGCATGTCGACGACGGCTGGCGGCTGAGTCCGCGCTTGTATGCGAACTACCGCCTCGCCGACACCGACACGCTGCGTTTCGGGGTCTCGCGCGCGTGGCGCGCGCCCATCACCTTCGAGCGTTTCGGCGACATTCGCGTCTTCGACCCGGACACCGGCGTCTTGGTGGCGCGCCCCTATGTGCGAAATCCGGATCTGCGCCCCGCACGCGCCGATACCATCGAGTTGGGCTATCTGAAGCAGTTTGGTGGCGGACGTCACCTGCTCGATCTGCGCATCTTCGAGGAACGCCTGCGCAATTTGCTCGTGCGCCGACCGATCACGCTGTCGCCCGCGCCCGCGCTGCAGGCCCTCATTCCAAGCACGCAGGCGGAGAATCTCGATCAGACACTGGTGCTGCATGGCGCCGAACTGCAACTCATCACCCGCCCCTGGCGGCGCGGCGAAGTGCGCCTGGCGTGGAGCCTGATCGAGCGCGACGCCCCAAACGCGGAGATTGAATCGGGCATCGCCCCCTACACCGCGCATTTGAGCTGGCAACAGCACTGGCCGGGTCAATGGACGAGCTTCGTCGGCGTGACGCGGGTCGCGGCGGTGGCCAGTGGTGACAGCTTCATCGACAGCGGACGCTACGTGGTCGATGCGTTCACGGCCATCGATCTGTCGCTATCACGCCGCTTCAGCTTCGGTGGACATGACGCCCGTTTCACCCTGTCTGCGCTCAACGTCGGACCGCGCCATCAGGAGATTGCCGATCCGGCGATTCAACGCGTGCGTGGCGCGGCGCCCGCCAACCGCGTCTCGCGGCAGGTCTATGCCGGCCTCGAAGTGCGCTTTTGAGCGCGCTCAGGCCGACGGGCGAGTCACGATCCACAACCCCGTCGCCGCGCAAAACACCGCCGGCACGAACCGCCAGCCGGGCGGCAGCAAGAACCAACCACCCACCGCGCTGAACAGCATCATCATCAGCGCCAGCCGTTTGCCGTAGGCGGGAATCGCACCGCGCTCGCGCCAGGCACGGATCGGCGGGCCGAAACGCGGATCGGCGAGCAGCCGCGCTTCCCACGCCGGATTGCCGCGCGCAAAGCAAAACGCGGCGAGGAGCACGAAAGGCGTGGTCGGCAGCAGCGGCAAAAACACGCCCGCGAGGCCGAGCCCGAGCGACACCACGCCGGCCGTCACGTACATCGGTCGTCGCATCGCGCGCCCGCGCCTTATTTCGCCGTCACGGCGTCGACCGCCGGCGCCGTCCGCGCCGCGAGGAATTCGCCGAGTATGCGCGCCGTGTGACCCCGCCCGCGGGAAAGCACCTTTGTGACGGGGCCGCAGGCCACCACCTGCCCACCGCCATCGCCACCTTCCGGTCCGAGATCGATCAGCCAATCGGCCTCGGCCATCACGTCCAGATCATGCTCGATCACCACCACCGTATTACCGGCTTCAACCAGCCGGTGCAGTACATGGATGAGTTTCTCCACGTCGGCCATGTGCAGGCCCACGGTCGGTTCGTCGAGCACATACAGCGTGTGGCCGCCGGACTTGCCGCGACGCGGCCCGCGTCCGCGTCCCGCGGGGGTGCGCGCCTTGGCCAGCTCGGTGACCAGCTTGATGCGCTGCGCTTCGCCGCCGGAAAGGGTCGGACTCGCCTGACCGAGCGTGAGATAGCCGAGCCCGACGTCCTGCAATAGCGCCAGCGCGTGATGGATGCGCGGATGGACGGCGAAGAAATCGACTGCTTCATCGACGTTCATTGCCAGCACTTCACCGATCGACTTGCCACGCCACTGCACCGAAAGCGTTTCGCGGTTGAAGCGTGCGCCGCCGCAGGTCTCGCACCTCACTTTCACGTCGGGCAAAAAACTCATCTCGATGCGCTGTTGGCCCTGCCCCTCGCAGCTCGGGCAGCGGCCCGCGCCGGTGTTGAAGGAGAAACGCGCGGGCGTCCAGCCGCGCATGCGTGCCGCGTTGGTGTCGGCGAAACATTTGCGGATCAGATCCCAGAAGCCGACATAGGTCGCCGGGCAGGAGCGCGGCGTCTTGCCGATTGGCGTCTGGTCGACTTCGAGCACGCGGCCCACCGTATCCCAACCGTCGATCTCGGTGCAGCCGATCGACCCGCCGCCGCGAAGCAAAGCGCGCAGGCTGTCGAGCAGCACATCGCGCGCCAGCGTCGACTTGCCCGAGCCCGATACGCCGGTGACCACGCTCAGGCGGCCGAAGGGCACACGCACGTCGACGCCTTGCAGGTTGTGCAGCGTCGCGCCGCGCACCCACAGGCTCTCGGTGCCCTTGACCACCGCACGCGGCGGATAGATCGGATGCGGCAGCCCGTCGCGCAGCAGCCGCCCGGTCACCGATTCGGGCACCGCCATGAGCGCCGCGGCATTGCCGGTCGCCACCACATGGCCGCCCCGCGTCCCGGCGCCCGGACCGAGGTCAATCACATGATCGGCACGGCGGATGGTTTCCTCGTCGTGTTCGACCACCACCAGCGTGTTCCCCTTGGCCTCGAGCTTCGCCAATGTGTCGAGCAGCACGCGATTGTCGCGCGGATGCAGCCCGATGGTCGGCTCGTCGAGGATGTAGCACACGCCGGTGAGGCTGGAGCCGAGTTGCGCCGCCAGCCGGATGCGCTGCGCCTC
>CBDTZF010000003.1:0-24853 GCA_965364825.1 uncultured Rhodocyclaceae bacterium
GAGGTGTCGCCGTCGATGGTGATGCTGTTGAACGACAGTTGTGCGGCCTCGGTCACGAGGCGGTCGAGCAGCGCTTGGGTGATGGCGGCGTCGGTGGCGAGGAAACCGAGCATGGTCGCCATATTGGGCCGGATCATGCCGGCGCCCTTGCTGATGCCGGTGATCGTGATCTGCCGGCCGTCAATCTCAACACGCCGCGATACGCCTTTGGGCACGGTGTCGGTGGTCATGATGGCGTGTGCGGCGTCGAACCAGCCGTCCTCACGCAAATCACCCACGGCGGCTGGCAGCGCGGCGATGAGGCGGTCGATCGGCAGTGGTTCGAGAATCAAGCCGGTCGAAAACGGCAGGATCGCTTCGGGCGCGACGTCGAAGCTTTTAGCGAGCCTCTCACACGTGGTGCGTGCATGCGCCAGGCCGCTCTCGCCGGTGCCGGCGTTGGCGTTGCCGGTGTTGATGACCAACGCGCGAATGTCGCCGCCGGCGATGTGTTGTTTGCAGAGTTGTACTGGCGCTGCGCAGAAACGATTTTGCGTGAACACCCCTGCCACCCGAGTGCCGGGCGCCAGTTCAATGACGGTCAGATCGCGCCGGTTGGCCTTGCGAATGCCGGCTTCGGCAACGCCGAGACGCACGCCGGGCACCGCATGCAGATGATCGGGCTTCAAGGGGGGCAAATTCACCGGCATTTCACGGCTCCATGAATTGGCAAACGACAGTCGAGTGAACACACCGGGCGCCGCGCGAGCGACCGACGTAAATAGGTCTGATAACGGCGGTTAACCGCTTGTCGTCAGGCCAGGCGGCCGTGGCAGTGTTTGTACTTCTTGCCGGACCCACAGGGGCAGGGATCATTGCGGCCGATTTTTTCGCCCGCATTGACGACCGGCTGACGGGGTTCCTCGTCGTCTGCCTCGCCTGCCAGGGCTTCGTCGTAGTCCGCATGGTGATACTGCACGTTGTCGACGTCGGCGCGGGTGTCCGCTTCTTCAAGCGCTGAGTCGGTACGGATTTGCACCGTCATGAGCAGGCGCGTGACTTCGACGCGCACGGATTGCAGCAGGCCCTCGAACAACTCGAAGGCTTCGCGCTTGTATTCCTGCTTGGGGTTCTTTTGCGCGTAGCTGCGCAGGTGGATGCCCTGGCGCAGATGATCCAGCGAAGCCAGATGTTCGCGCCAGTGATTGTCGAGGCTCTGCAGCATGATGTTGCGTTCGAACTGGTGCCACGCCGTCGTGTCGACGCTGGCGACCTTCGCGTTGAACTGCTCGTCGGCGAGTGCGACGAGGCGTTGCGCCATGGCGTCGTCTTCGATGTTCGGCTCGGCGGTGATCCATTCGCCCACCGGGGCCTTGAGCTGGAATTCCGATTCCAGCGCCTGTTCGAGCCCCGAGATATCCCATTGCTCTTCGACGCTTTCGACCGGCACGTAGGTGCGGAAGGTGTCGTGGATGACACCCTGGCGCATGGCGGTGATGGTCTCGCTGATGTCGTCGTTCTCGAGCAACTCGTTGCGTTGCTGGTAGATGACCTTGCGCTGGTCGTTGGAGACATCGTCGAATTCGAGCAACTGCTTGCGGATGTCGAAGTTGCGCTGCTCGACCTTGCGTTGCGCCGATTCGAGCGAGCGCGTGACCATGCCGTGCTCGATCGCTTCGCCTTCGGGCATTTTGAGGCGGACCATGATCGCGTTGAGGCGCTCGCCGGCGAAGATGCGCATCAGCGAGTCTTCCAGCGAGAGGTAGAAACGGCTTTCGCCCGGATCGCCCTGGCGACCGGAGCGGCCGCGCAACTGGTTGTCGATGCGGCGCGATTCATGCCGCTCGGTGCCGATGATCTTGAGGCCGCCGGCGGTAATCACCGTCTCATGCACCGGCTGCCACTCCTTGCGCAGCGCGTCGGCGGCCGACGCCTTCTGATCGGCGTCGAGACTCTCGTCGGCCAGCACGGCGTCAATATTCTTTTGCAGATTGCCGCCCAGCACGATGTCGGTACCGCGGCCTGCCATGTTGGTGGCGATGGTAATCACACCCGGCCGCCCGGCCTGCGCGACGATCTCCGCCTCCATCGCATGCTGCTTGGCATTCAGCACCTGGTGCGGAAACTTGGCCTTGGTGAGCACCTCGGAGAGCAGTTCCGAGCTTTCGATTGATGTCGTGCCGACCAGCACCGGCTGTCCACGCTCGTGGCAATCCTTGATGTCCTCGATTACCGCGTCGTACTTCTCCTGCATGGTGCGGTAGACCTTGTCGTTCTGGTCCTTGCGCCGCATCGGCCGGTTGGTCGGGATGACGACGGTTTCGAGGCTGTAGGTCTGGTTGAACTCGTAGGCTTCGGTGTCCGCCGTGCCGGTCATGCCGGCCAACTTGGCGTACATGCGGAAATAGTTCTGGAAGGTGATCGAGGCGAGGGTCTGGTTTTCGGCCTGGATCTTGACGCCTTCCTTGGCTTCTACCGCCTGGTGCAGCCCCTCGGACCAACGCCGACCCGGCATCAGCCGACCGGTGAATTCGTCGACAATGATGATCTCGTCGTTTTGCACCACGTATTGCTGATCCTTGTGGTACATCGCGTGGGCGCGCAGCGTGGCGTACAGGTGGTGCATGAGCAGGATGTTGGCGGGCTCGTAGAGCGAACCGCCTTCGGGCAACAGCCCCTGCTCGCCCAGTATCTGCTCGGAATGCTCATGGCCGGCTTCGGTGAGCAGCACTTGATGGGCCTTGAGATCGACCGTGTAGTCGCCCGGCACGGTCACGTCGTCGCCGTCTCCTTCCTGCTTGCTGAGCAGCGGCGCGATCTTGTTCATCTTGAGATACAACTCGGTGTGATCGTCGGCCTGGCCTGAGATGATCAGCGGCGTACGGGCCTCATCGATCAGGATCGAGTCGACCTCATCGACAATCGCGTAATCCAGCGCACGCTGCACGCGCTCCGACGCCTGATACTTCATGTTGTCGCGCAGGTAGTCGAAGCCAAATTCGTTATTGGTGCCGTAGGTGATGTCGGCGGCATAGGCGGCCTGCTTCTGCGCCTCGTCCATCTGTGAGAGGTTGACGCCGACCGTCAAGCCGAGAAATTCGTAGATCTTCCCCATCCACTCGGCATCGCGCCGGGCGAGGTAATCGTTGACCGTAATGACATGCACGCCAGTGCCGGCCAGCGCGTTGAGATAGGCCGGCAAGGTCGCCACCAGCGTCTTGCCCTCGCCGGTACGCATCTCGGCGATCTTGCCGTCGTGCAACACCATGCCGCCGACCAGTTGCATATCGAAGTGACGCATGCCGTGCACTCGGCGACCAGCCTCGCGCACCACGGCGAACGCCTCTGGCAGCAAGCTGTCGAGACTTTCGCCGGCTGCCGCGCGCGACTTGAAGTCTTCCGTCTTGGCGCGCAACTGCTCGTCAGACAAGGCCTCCATGTCCGGTTCGAGCACGTTGATGGCGCGAACTTTCCTGGAATACTGGCGAACGAGCCGGTCGTTACGGCTGCCGAATACTTTCTTGAGAAGGCCGGAAATCATAGGTGCTGAGCGGGGAAATCGAGCGAAGCGGGAATACTAGCACGGCGGTGGCAAGCGCCTGCTCGCCGTGCATAGCGTGGCGTCGAGCGCTTGATTCGCGTCAAATCATCGCCTGAAAGTGCACACCTGTCGGGCGAACTCCGGCAACCGCTGCAAAAGCGGTATTCTTGATCTTCTCCGAAGCTCGCAAACGGCCAACAGCCCTTTTTCAGGATCACCTCATGAGCCAACCTCTGCGCCGCTTCGTGGGCACCGGTTCAACCCTTGAAAATCTGCGCGACCATGCGCAGCGCCTGATGGAATTGCAGCGCCACGTTGACGCCGCGCTTCCTGCCACGCTTGCTGCCGCGTGCCATGTCGCCAATCTCAAGGACGACACGCTGCTGATTCATGCTGACAACGGCGCCGTGGCGGCCAAGTTGCGACAGGCGACGCCACGTCTGGTTGAAGCGCTGGCGCAACAGGGCGTGCGACTCGCCGGCATCAAGATTGCCACGCGCCCGGCGCATGCCGCGCCGCCGGAGCCGCCGCCGACCCGCCGCACGGTGAGCGGCCAGGCGCAGCAGGACATGCAAACGCTGGCCGATCAACTGCCGGCGGACGATCCGCTGCGCAAGGCGCTCGAACGCTTTGTCAGTCGGAGTCGTGTTGAAACCTGAGATGGCGCTTGACTTCGACAACAGCATGGACGGCCTGCGGTCGCGGTGTGATCGGACGATCAACGTCGGGTGGGTGGGGTAGAGCGTAGCGAAGCCCAACATTTAGCGAACACCGGTAGGTTGGGCTTCCTTCGTCAGCCCAAGCTACGAAGCTGTGGTGCTAAATCAGCGGCCCGACGAGTCGCTCGACGAACATCAGGGCAAGAAATCCGAGTAGCGCAAGCGCACCGAATTTTGTGAATGTCCATGCCCAGGTGCGATACCGCGGTTCACCCGTGAGCAGGTAAAGCACCAAGGCACCGCCGACGAGCAGTAGCACCAGCGCGCCGACAAGACGGAACATCCGGCGTCAGGTCCACACCGGTTCAAACATGCCGCTAACGCTCGGCTTGGGTTTGCTGCCAGCCTCGAACGTGACGATCTCCCATGCGCTTTTGTCTTCGAGCAGCGCGCGTAACACCTGGTTGTTGAGGGCATGGCCGCTCTTGTGGGCGGAGTACGCCGCGAGTAGCGGATGACCGGCGAGGTAGAGGTCGCCAATCGCATCGAGCACCTTGTGCTTGACGAACTCGTCGCTGTAGCGCAGCCCTTCGGCATTGAGGATGCGGTATTCGTCCATGACAATGGCGTTGTCGAGACTGCCGCCCAGCGCCAGCCCGTGCGAGCGCATGAACTCGACGTCCTGCATGAAGCCGAAGGTGCGCGCACGCGCGATGTCGCGGGTGTAGGAATGGTCCGCGAAATCGACCGTCACCGAAGTGCCGGTGCGCTCGATGGCGGGATGATCGAAAATGATCGAGAAGGTCAGGCGGAAGCCGTCATAGGGTTCGAGGCGCACCCACTTGTCGTCCTCCCGGAATTCGATGGTTTTCTTGACGCGCAGGAAACGCTTGGGCGCCGCCTGTTCCTCCAGCCCTGCCGACTGCAGCAAAAAGACAAACGGAGCCGCGCTACCATCGAGAATCGGTAGCTCGGGGGCATCCACATCGACATGCACGTTGTCGACGCCGAGGCCGGCCAGCGCCGACATCAGATGTTCGACCGTACCCACTTTGGCTTCGCCTTGCTGCAGGCCGGAGCACAACCGGGTATCGACAACGGAATAGGGATCGGCCGGCAGCGTGACCGGCGGATCGAGATCGACGCGGTGAAAAACCACCCCGGTATCGGGCGCGGCAGGGCGCATCACGAGCGTGACCTTCTTGCCGCCATGCAGGCCCACGCCGGTGGCAGAAACGGAGGTTTTCAGCGTTCGCTGTCGGATCATGTCGGGTCCGGAATGTGGGGGCCGGCAGCGATCATGAAAGGACGCCAGCCACTGGTGAAGTCTAGCACGCGCTGACATGCGAGCCGGCGATGAAGACGGGCGCCCAAGGCGCGAACGGGAGGCATCGTTCGCACCCTGGGCGCCTCTGAGCGCTATCCGGGTCATGGATCACACCCCCAAGATCAATCCGCCTGTTTGCGCAGGAACGCGGGAATATCGTAGGTGTTTACACCGCTGGAACTCATCGCTTCGACCGTCGTTCGGCGTCCGCTTCGAATCACTGCCGGTCCCTGCGCTTCGGCCGTGGCACTGCCACCGTCCGCGCCATAGGTGCCAGTGCCCTGCACCACCTGCATGACCGGCTTGTTGGCCGTAACCGGGTTACCGAGTCCGGTGGCGACGACGGTCACTCGCATGGTGTCTTCCATGCTCTCATCGAAGACGGTGCCATAGATCACGAAGGCGTCGGGCGCGGCGAACGCACGCACCGTGTTGACGGCTTCCTTGACCTCCGACATCTTCAGCGATCGGCTGGCCGAAATATTGATCAGCACACCACGCGCGCCAGACAGTTCGACCCCTTCGAGCAGCGGGCTGGCCGCGGCCTGTTCGGCGGCGATGCGGGCGCGATCGATGCCGGAGGCTTCGGCCGAGCCCATCATGGCGCGTCCCATCTCGGCCATGACGGTACGCACGTCCTGGAAGTCGACATTCACCAGACCACGAATGTTGATGATTTCAGCAATCCCGCCGACCGCGTTGCGCAGCACGTTATCGGCGGACTGAAAGCCGTCTTCAAGGCTGGCGTCATCGCCGAGCACTTCCAGGAGCTTGTCGTTAAGCACCACGATGAGCGAATCGACATGCCGCGACAACTCCTCGATGCCGCTGTCGGCGACGCGATCACGGTTTTCAAAATCGAAAGGCTTGGTGACCACGCCGACGGTGAGAATGCCCAGTTCCTTGGCGACTTCGGCAATCACCGGCGCGGCGCCGGTGCCCGTGCCACCGCCCATGCCGGCGGTGATGAACACCATGTGAGCGCCGGTAATCATTTCGGCGATCTGTTCACGTGCATCTTGTGCAGCACAGCGCCCGGCCTCGGGTTTTGCGCCTGCACCCAGCCCGGTGGTGCCGAGCTGAATCTTGTGCGGCGCGGTGTTGCGCGCCAGCGCCTGGGCGTCCGTGTTGGCGGTGATGAACTGAACGCCGGTGACGTTCTCCCGGATCATGTGATCGACCGCATTGCCACCCGCGCCACCGATGCCGATGACCTTGATGATGGTTCCGACCGGTTCCTTTTCGATGATTTCAAACATATGCCTCGCCTCCTGGAAAATTGGCTTCAACGCCACTTTCATGTCTGCGCTATACGGTATGTAGTACCTGAACTGCAGTCTATAACTAAATATCGGACCGCGACAGACAATTCAAAAAATTCATACAAATCAGTTTTTCAAAAATTTCGCTCAATCCACGCCTTCATTCTATGGAGCACCTGGCGCATGCTGCGCGTATCGCGCGCCTGCATTCCACGACGTCGCTGCGTCAATCCTTCCATCACCAGACCCATGGCAGCGGCATAGCGCGGGTGACACACCACGTCGGCCAGCCCGCCGTCGTATTGCGGCGCACCAATCCGGACCGGGAGATGAAAGATTTCTTCGCCCAGCTCGATCATCCCGTCCATCACCGAAGCGCCGCCGGTCAGCACCAGCCCGGAGGACAACAATTCTTCGTAACCGCTGCGCCGCAACTCGGACTGAACCAGCTCGAAAAGCTCCGAAACCCGTGGCTCGATGACATCGGCCAGCGCCTGACGTGAGAGCCTCCGCGACGGCCGGTCGCCAACGCCGGGCACTTCGATCATCTCGCCCGCATCGGCCATCGAACTCATGGCGACACCGTGGCGGATCTTGATTTCCTCAGCCTCCGCCGTCGGTGTGCGCAGCGCCATCGCGATGTCGTTGGTAATCTGGTCGCCCGCCACCGGAATCACCGCGGTATGGCGAATCGCGCCCTGGGTGAATACCGCCAGATCGGTGGTGCCGCCGCCGATGTCCACCAGGCACACGCCCAGACCCTTTTCATCTTCGGACAAGGTGGAATAGCTCGACGCGAGCGGTTGCAGGATGAGGTCCATCACCTCCAGTCCGCAGCGGCGCACGCACTTGACAACGTTCTGCGCTGCCGACACCGCGCCGGTAACGATATGCACCTTCACTTCGAGCTTGACGCCGCTCATGCCGATCGGCTCACGCACGCCGTCCTGCCCGTCGATGATGAATTCCTGGGTGAGGATGTGCAGAATTTGCTGATCGGCCGGGATCGGCATCGCGCGCGCGACCTCGATGACGCGCTCGACATCCATCGTGGACACTTCCTTGTCCTTGATGGCCACCATGCCGTTGGAGTTGAAGCTCTTGATATGGCTGCCCGCGATGCCGGTGAACACCTCGGAAATCTTGCAGTCGGCCATCAGCTCCACCTCCTGGACGACGCGCGAGATGGAATCAACCGTGGCCTCGATATTGACCACCACGCCGCGGCGCAGACCGCCAGATGGCTGCGTGCCGAGGCCGACCACATTGAGTAAGCCATCCGGCCGCACTTCGGCCACGACGCACACGGTTTTCGCCGTGCCGATGTCGAGACCGACGACAAGCTCTTTGTATTCCTTGCTCATTCTTGTTTTCTTTCCACTTGATCGCTTTCCACTTGCGGCTTGTCGCCCGCGGGAAGCAGCGCGTATCCATTCGGGTAACGCAAATCGGCGACCGCCACGTAGACTGGCAAGCGCGCCGATGCCTCGGCATAGGTGCTGACGAAACGCGCCAGCCGATCCTCGACGCGCGCCTTCTTCTGATCGCGGCCGAGGCGGATCACCAGACCGTCGTCGAGCTTCAGTTGCCACGCTTCGCGCGCCGACAGGCCCAGCGACACCAGCTGGCGCCCGAGCGGCGCGAGCATGTCGGTGTAGCGCGCGTAGCTCGACAAGAGCAGCGGCGCGTAGCCTTCGGGGCCCGAAAAACTGGGCATCGGCGCGTTGCTGGCGGCGACGAAAACTTCGCCCTGGCGATTGACCAGCCGGGTGTCGCCGCTTTCGTTCACCGTCCAGTAAGCCACCGCCTGATGTTCTTCGAGGCGCAGTTCGAGCGCGTCCGGCCAGCGCCGGCGCACTTCCGCACGGCGCACCCACGGCAGTTTCTCGAAGGCGTCGCGCACGTCTTCCAGCTCAACCGAGAAGAAGTTGCCACTGACCGCCGAGCGCGCCGCGTACTCGAGTTGTTCGAGGCTCACCTGCGCCGGCGGCGTCAACACCACCACCTCGTGCAACTGGAAGGTCGACCGCGTCGCTGCCCACATTACGAGCGCGTAGCCGAGTGCCATCGCGACCAACAGCATCAAGGTGTCGGACACCACATTGAGCAAGGCGGGGCGATGCCACAGCCCGGCAGGCGCCGCTTTGCCAGTGCGCCGCTTGGCGGTCTTGCGCGACATGGAGCGGGCGCGCAGATCAACCAAGGCGGGCTCCTTCGAGGATCGCCAGACACAACTGGTCGAAACTGTAGCCGGCCACGCGCGCCGACATCGGCACCAGCGAATGGTTGGTCATACCGGGCGTGGTGTTCATTTCGAGCAGCCAGGGCTCACCCGTGTCGGTGAGAATCAGATCGCCCCGCCCCCAGCCACGACACCCCAGCAAGCGCGCAGACTGGCCGACCAGCTCGCGCAGCGCCATCTCCTGCGCCTGGGGCAGACCGCTCGGGCAGTAGTATTTGGTGTCATCGGTAAAGTACTTGTTCTGGTAGTCGTAGTTGCCGCCCGGCGCCTCGATGCGCACGATCGGCAACATTTCCTCGCCGAGAAAGGGCACCGTCAATTCCTGGCCGGCGATGAACGCCTCGGCGATCACCAGCGTGTCGTAACGCACCGCCAGCGCGTAGGCGGCCGGCAGTTGCGCGACGTCGGTCACCTTGGTGGCGCCCATGCTCGAGCCTTCGTGCACCGGCTTGACGAATACCGGCAGGCCAAGATCGTTGGCCACGGCGTCCCAGTCGGTATCGTCGCTCAATATATGAAAGCGCGGCGTGGGCAGGCCACCGGCCAGCCACACCAACTTGGTGCGCCACTTGTCCATCGAAAGCGCCGAAGCCATCACACCGCTGCCAGTGTAGGGAATGCCGAGCATTTCGAGCATGCCCTGCACCGTACCGTCTTCGCCGCCGCGACCGTGCAGCGCGAGGAAGGCACGCGCAAAGCCCTGCGTCTTGAGTTCATGCAGATCGGCGCTGGCCGGATCGAAGGCGTGCGCATCCACACCCGAGGCCTTGAGCGAGGTCAGCACCGCCTCGCCGGACATCAGCGAGACCTCGCGCTCGGCAGAACTGCCGCCCATGAGCACCGCGACTTTGCCGTAATCCTGCGCTGCGTTCGCGCTCATGCCGCCACCTCCAGACACCCGACATCACCCATGAATCGCAGCCGGCTGCGTACCACGCGGCCCGCGCGTTCGCAGGCGGCAGAACACAACTGGCGCACCGCGCGCTCCAGCAGGGTCGCAGTCGGCGCCTCTCCCAGTTGCAACTGACCACTCACTGGATCGACCGTGATCGCGCCCGTCAATACACCGGAAATCGACAGCACGGCCTCCGCATCCTCCGCCGCGAACAGGCGCGAAATGGCACGCGGGCCGATGAGCGTGCGGGCGGCGAGCGGTGAAGCTTCTGCATCGCCCTCGTGCAGCCACAGGCCGATGATGAGTTCGTCGGCGTGGCGGCGCGATCCGGCATGCACCGGGCCGACACCAAAGCTCTCCGGCACGCGACGATGGCTGCGGCCGAGCCGGTCCATGGTGTGCACGGCGGTCACATGCGGCCACAGCCGGTGGGGGCCGTCGCCGGCATTGGTCACCAGCGAGCCGGCCATCGTCCCGGGCTGACCCGCGAGCCAGTTCAATCCGGTGAATGATTGAAGCGCGGCATAGTGCGCCACTGCGGCGCAAGTTGCCCCGGCTTCGACATACAGTTGATTGTCGGGCGTTGCGCGGCGCACGCCGGCAAGGGAACGCAGATTGAGCATCACGCCCTCGAAGCCACCGTCGCGCACGACCGTGCGCGAACCGGTGCCGATTGCGAACAAGGGCTCGTCGATGCGCAGCCCGGCAAGGAATATCGCCAGATCATCAGCATCCGCCGGTGTGAACACGAAGCGCGCCGTGCCACCAACGCGCCAGGCGCTGAGTGCGGCGGTATTCACCGCGCGGGCCAGTTCGCCGCGCACTTTCATGCCGCCTCCTCGTTGGCCATTTGGGCGGGGACGGCGCCGATCGAACCGGCGCCCATGGTCAGCACCACGTCACCGTCGCTCACCACATCGAGAAGCACCAACGGCATGTCGTCGATGTCTTCGACGAACACCGGTTCGACACGCCCGGCAACACGTAGCGCGCGCGCCAACGATCGGCCGTCGGCGGCGACGATAGGCGCTTCGCCGGCGGCGTACACTTCGGTCAGCACGAGCACATCGACGGTCGACAGCACCTTGACGAAATCCTCGAAGCAGTCGCGTGTGCGCGTGAAACGGTGCGGCTGGAAAGCGAGCACGAGGCGCCGGTCGGGGAACGCGCCACGCGCCGCTTCGATGGTCGCCGCCATCTCCACCGGGTGGTGGCCATAGTCGTCGACCAGGGTGAATTCACCGCCACCGGGCAGCGGCAACTCGCCGTATCGCTGGAAGCGGCGCCCCACGCCTTTGAAGTCGGCGAGCGCGGTGACGATCGCCTCGTCGGAGACGCCGATCTCGGTGGCCACGGCAATTGCCGCCAGCGCATTGAGCACATTGTGCGTGCCCGGCATATTGAGCATCACCGGCAAGCGCGACACGGTGCCATTGGCGCGCACCAGGTCGAACAGCATGCGGCCGGCCTCTGCGCGCACATTTTCGGCGCGCACGCTGGCGTTGCCGGAGAGGCCGTAGCGCACGATCTGCTTCGACACCAGCGGCATGATCGAGCGCACATGTGGATCGTCTTCGCACAGCACGGCAACACCGTAAAAAGGCAGATGCTGGAGGAAATCGACGAAGGCCTGTTTCAGGCGTGCGAAGTCATGGCCATAGGTTTCCATGTGATCGGCGTCGATGTTGGTGACTACCGAAATGACCGGCGTCAGCAACAGGAAGGACGCATCCGATTCATCCGCCTCGGCGACCAGAAAATCGCCCTTGCCCAAGCGCGCATTGGCGCCCGCGGCATTGAGCCGGCCGCCGATGACGAAGGTCGGGTCGGAGCCGTCTTCGGCCAGAATGCTCGCCGTCAGCGAAGTGGTGGTGGTCTTGCCATGCGTGCCGGCGATGGCGATGCCGTGCTTGAGGCGCATCAGTTCGGCCAGCATCTGCGCGCGCGGCACCACCGGAATCTGGCGCATGCGCGCAGCGCGCACTTCTGGGTTGTCGGATTTGACGGCGGTGGACACCACGACCACATCGGCGTCCGCCACATAGGCCGCATCATGGCCGCGCATCACGGTGGCACCGCGCTTGACGAGGCGGCGCGTCACCGCGCTCTCGCCAAGATCAGAACCCGTGACCGTAAAGCCCTGGTTCACCAGCACCTCGGCGATGCCGCTCATGCCGGCGCCGCCGATGCCGACGAAATGAATGTGCTTGACCTTATGCTTCATGCGGCCTCCTCTTCGCCAGCCGCGACTTGACAGATGCGCGCCACCTCGGCCGCTGCCTCGGGGCGGGCCTGGGCACGCGCCGCACGCGACATCTCGAGCAACTGCGCGCGGTCGAGTCCGCGCAGCACGTCGGTCAACCGCTGGACGGAAAGTTCGGCCTGCGGCAACAAATAGGCCGCGCCGCGATCGGCGAGAAAACGCGCATTGCCGGTCTGGTGGTCATCCACCGCATGCGGCAGCGGCACCAGAATGCTGGCGACGCCGGCAGCGGCGAGTTCCGCCACGGTGAGCGCGCCGGCGCGGCAAACGACCACGTCGGCCTCGGCATAGGCGGCAGCCATGTCGTCAATAAAGGGGCGCAGATCACCGCTCACACCGGCCTCTGAATAGTTCGCACGCAGCGCGTCGATCTGTTCGGCGCCGGCCTGGTGGACGACTTGCGGGCGCGCCCCGGCGTCGAAGTCAGCGAGCGCCTGCGGCACGGTTTCGTTGAGCACGCGCGCACCCAGGCTGCCGCCGATGACGAGCAGACGCAACGGCCCCTCACGCTGCGCAAAACGCGTCTCGGGCGGCGGCAGCGCGACGATGTCGGCGCGCACCGGGTTACCGACCCAGCGCGCTTTCTTCAGCACTTCGGGAAAACCCGTGACAACGACATCGGCGACCGCGGCGAGCGTGCGATTGGCCAGCCCGGCGACCGAATTCTGTTCATGCACCACCAGCGGCCGTCCGGTGAGCGCCGCCATCATGCCACCGGGAAAACTCACATAGCCGCCCATGCCCAGCACGACATCGGGGCGCACACGGCGTAACACCCCCAGCGACTGCCAGAACCCGCGCAACAGATTGAGCGGGAGCAGCAGCTTGGCGAGCAGGCCCTTGCCACGCAGCGCGCCGAAACGAATCCACGCGGTGTCGTAGCCGCGCGCCGGAATGATTCGCCCTTCCATGCGATCGGCATTGCCGAGCCAGGCAATCCGCCAGCCCTGCGCACGCAGCACCTCGGCCACCGCAATGCCCGGATAGATATGCCCGCCGGTTCCGCCCGCCATCACGAGAAGCGTCTTCATGTGCCGCCCCCGCGCATGATTTGCCTGTTCTCCCAGTCGACGCGTAACAGGATGGCCAGCGCGAGACAGTTGATGACAATGCCCGAGCCGCCGAAACTCATCAGCGGCAAGGTCAGCCCCTTGGTCGGCAGCAGACCCATGTTGACGCCCATGTTGATGAAGGACTGCATGCCGATCCAGAGGCCGACCCCCTGGGCAACGAGGCCGGCGAAGTAGCGTTCCAGATCGATCGCCTGGCGCCCGATCACGAAGGCGCGCTGCACCAGCATGGCGAACAAGCCGACCACCACCAGCACGCCGACGAGGCCGAGTTCTTCGGCAATGATCGCGAGGATGAAGTCGGTGTGCGCCTCGGGCAGATAGAACAATTTTTCGACGCTCGCCCCGAGACCAACCCCGAACCACTCCCCGCGGCCGAACGCGATCAGCGCATGCGACAACTGGTAACCGCGGCCGAAAGCGTCTTCGAACGGGTCCATGAAGCCGAGAATGCGATCGCGCCGATAGGGCGACAGCCAGATCAGCAGCACGAAGCCGATCAGCGCCACGGTGGCCAGCAGCGCGATCACGCGCACGTTGATGCCGCCAAGGAAGAGGATGCCGAAGGCGATCACGGTGATCACCACGCAGGCGCCGAAATCGGGCTCGCGCAGCAGCAGAAAGCCGATCAGCAGGATTGCGCCGGCCATTGGCAGGAAGGCGCGGCGGAAACTTGCCATGTACGGCAGCTTGCGCACCGTGTAATCGGCCGCATACAGCGCCACGAAAAGCTTCATCGCCTCGGAGGGCTGAAAGCTCATCGGGCCGATCGGCAGCCAGCGGCTGGCGCCATTGACGGTGCGCCCGATGCCCGGTATGAGCACCAGAACGAGCAGCACGATGCCGCCGATGAACAGGTGCGGCGCCAACTGCTGCCACACGCGAATGGGGAGCTGGAAGGCCACCACGCCGATGATCGCGCCAATGCTCATGAAAGTGGCATGGCGCACCAGGTAGTAGGTCGATTGATGGCCGGTGTAAGCCTGCCCTTCAGCAGTGGCGATCGAGGCCGAATACACCATCACCAGTCCGATCAGCAGCAACGCGACCGCCGACCACATGAGCAGCGGATCGAGTTCGCTCGACGCCGAGTCGGGCGAGCTCAGGCGTCGCACCGCACGGCTGGTGGCCGGGTTTTGCGCCGTGGCGCGGTTGAACAGGCGGGGCACCGTCAGGCCGAACTTCATGCCGTCTCCGCGTGCGCCAGCGCGCGCACCGCGTCGATGAACACTTCAGCGCGATGCACATAGTTGCGGAACATGTCAAAACTGGCGCAGGCCGGCGACAGCAGCACCGCGTCAGCGTCTTTTGCCAGCGCATCGGCACGCGCCACCGCGTCTGCCATGTCGCTGGCGAATTCCACCACCACGCCGGCGCCGGCCAGCGCCTCGGCGATTTGCGGCGCGGCCCGGCCGATCAGCACCACCGCGCGTGCGTGGCGCATGACTGGCGTGCGCAAGCGCGAAAAATCCTGCCCCTTGCCGTCGCCACCGGCGATCAATACCACATGCCGGCCGAGGCCTTCGAGCGCCGCCACGGTGGCGCCGACATTGGTGCCTTTCGAGTCGTCGAAGTAGTCAACGCCGTCGTCGCGACGGGCGACTTTCTCGACACGATGCGGCAGGCCGCGAAAGGCGTGCGCGCCGGCCACCATGGCCGCCAGATCGCAGCCGATCGCCTCGCCGAGCGCAAACGCGGCAAGTGCGTTGGCGATATTGTGGCTTCCTGACAGCGGCAGCGCGTCGGCCGCCATCAAGGGCGTCTCGCCGCGCATCAGCATGCCGTCGCGCAGGCCGTAGTCGATCGCACGCGCCGGCGCGCCGAGGCCGAAACTGCAGGCCTCGGGGGCAAGCGCACGCACGCGCGCGTCATCGCGATTGACCACCGCCACCCGCGCCCCGTCGAGGATGCGCGCCTTGGAGTCGATATAGGCCTGGGCGTTGTCATAGCGGTCGAGATGGTCGTCGCTCACATTGAGCACGGCGGCCGCATCGGCAGCGAACGCATCGACCGTTTCGAGTTGAAAGCTGGACAGTTCGAGCACCCAGGCCTGCGGCAACGCAGCGCCGCGCTCGATGCGCTCGAGCAGCACGCTGAGTGGCGCCGGGCTGATGTTGCCAGCCGCCACCGCATCCAGCCCGGCAGCGACGCACAACGCGGCGGTGAGCGCGGTGGTGGTGGTCTTGCCGTTGGTGCCGGTGATGCCGATCAGCCGGGTCGCGTTGCGCGCGCCGAGGGCCTGCAACGCATCGACGAAAATCTGGATCTCGCCGGTCACCGGCAGCGGACGGGCCCGTGCTTCGGCGATCAGCGATAGACGCGGATCGAGGCCTGGGCTGATCGCCACAGTGTCGATGCCGTCGAGCAGCGCGCTCGAGAATTCCCCGAGATGCACGTCGGCTTGCGGCAATTGCGCACGCAGCGCCTCGAGTCCCGGCGGCTGCGCACGGCTGTCGGCAACACGCACGATGGCCCCCGCGTGCGCCAGCCAGCACGCCATGGCGAGGCCGGATTCACCGAGCCCGAGCACCAGAACGTTTTTGCCGTGCCAACTCATGCCGCGCGTCTCATCTGAGCTTGAGGGTGGACAGGCCGAACAGCACCAGCATGATGGTGATGATCCAGAAGCGCACCACCACCTGCGTTTCCTTCCAGCCGCCCAGTTCGTAGTGGTGATGCAGCGGCGCCATGCGGAAGATGCGTTTTCCGCCGCTGATCTTGAAGTACAGCACCTGCGCCATCACCGACAGCGTCTCGGCAACGAATAGGCCACCCATGATGAAGAACACGATTTCCTGGCGTACGATCACCGCCACCGTGCCCAGCGCGGCGCCCAGCGCGAGCGCGCCGACATCGCCCATGAAGACTTCCGCAGGGTAGGCGTTGAACCACAGAAAGCCGAGTCCGGCGCCGGCCATCGCGCCGCAGAACACGGCCAGTTCACCCGCACCGGCGATATAGGGCACGCCGAGATAACGTGAGAAGCCCGCGTGACCGGCCACATAGGCAAAAATCGCGAGCGCGCCGGCGACCATCACGGTGGGCATGATGGCGAGACCGTCAAGGCCGTCGGTGAGGTTGACGGCGTGGCTCGAACCGGTGATCACGAAATAGCTCAGCACGACGAATCCGCCGACGCCGAGCGGGTAGGCGACGTCCTTGAAAAACGGCACGATCAACACAGTTTGCGCCGGGTCGGTGGCGGTGAGCGCGAGGATCAACGCGCCAGCGATCGCGATCACCGAGGTCCACAGATATTTCCAGCGGCTGGCCAGCCCTTTCGGATCACGGTGCACCACCTTGCGCCAGTCATCCACCCAGCCGACCGCGCCGAAACCGAGCGTGACCAGCAGCGTGACCCACACATACAGATTGCGCAGATCGCCCCACAGCAGCGTGGTGATGGCGATCGCGATGAGGATCAGCGCGCCGCCCATGGTCGGCGTGCCGGCTTTGGTGAGATGCGATTTCGGCCCGTCATCGCGGACCGCCTGGCCGATCTTCTGCGCCGCCAGCCAGCGGATCAGTGCCGGCCCGAAGATGAACGACAGGGTCAACGCAGTCAGCGCGGCAAGCACCGTGCGCAGCGTGATATAGCCAAAGACGTTGAAGGCGCGCACGTCCTGGCCCATCCACAGCGCGAGCTCAAGCAGCATGCACGCCCTCCTTGCCGTCCGGCGCGTCCGCCGCGATCGCTTCGACCACGCGCTCCATGCGCATGAAGCGCGAGCCCTTGACGAGCACCGAGGTGTCGTCGTCGAGCAGCTTCTTGAGTGCCGCAACGAGGTCTTTCAACTGTGAATAATGCGCGCCGCCCGGTCCGAAATTGCGCGCCGCGACCTCACTGGCCGTCCCCAGCGCGAGCAGGTAGTCGACGCCCCGGCTCTTGGCGTAGCCGCCGACCTCGTCATGCAATTGGGCGCTCGATGCGCCCAGTTCGCCCATGTCACCGAGCACCAGCACCTTTCGTCCCGGCGTGGCGGCGAGCACGTCGATGGCGACACGCACCGAATCGGGATTGGCGTTGTAGGTGTCGTCGAGCACGGTGGCGCCGCCCAGCGCATCGCGCCGCTGAAGCCGGCCGTGCGTGCCGGCGTAGGCGGACAGCCCGCCACAGACATCATCCAGCGAAACCCCTGCCGCCAGGCAGCAGGCCGCCGCGCCGGTGGCATTGCGCGCGTTGTGCAGACCGGGCACCTGCAGGAGACATTCGATCCGGCCCGCTGGCGCATGCAGTGTGAGCGCTATTGTCAGCCGTTGCGGGCGCGCGTCGGCACGCACGGTGGCGTCGTGTTCGAGGCTGAAGGTGACCACCTCACGCTCGAGATTGAGTCCGGCCCAGTAGTCGGCAAAGTCGTCGTCGGCGTTGATCACCGCGACACCGTTCTTCCCCAGGCCCTGATAGATCGCGCCTTTCTCGGCCGCCACTTCATCGACGCTACCAAGACCTTCAAGATGCGCGCGCAAGGCGTTGTTGACGATCGCCACCGTGGGCCGGGCGAGGTTGGTGAGATAGGCGATCTCGCCGGGATGGTTCATGCCCAGCTCAATCACCGCGGCACGATGCGTCGGACGCAGCCGAAGCAGCGTCAGCGGCAGACCGATGTCGTTGTTGAAGTTGCCCGCGGTCGCGAGCACGGCGGCCTCGGGCGCGTGGCCTTCGCGTTTGGCGTGCGCGCCGAGAATCGCGGCGCACATTTCCTTGACCGTGGTCTTGCCGTTGCTGCCGGTGATACCGATCAGCGGGATGTCGAAGCGCGCGCGCCACCAGGCGGCCAGCGCGCCGAGAGCGATGCGGGTGTTTTCGACGATCAGCAGCGGCAGCGGCGCCGCTTCGCCGTGGGTATCGATGTGATGCTGGTCGACCATCGCCGCGGCGGCGCCGGCGGCGGCGGCATTGGCAAGAAAGTCATGCGCGTCGAAGCGCTCGCCACGCAGCGCGACAAACAACGCACCGCGGTTCAGCGCACGGGTGTCGGTTTCCACAGTCGTAATATCTGCGTCGGACGTCGCACGTCCGTTGATGGCTGCTGCCGCATCGGCGAGGCCCATCATGTTCATGTTTGCGCTCCGCGCCGTTCATGCCAGCGTGCAAGCGCATCGCGCGCCTGCTCGAGATCGGAAAACGGATGACGCACGCCACGCACTTCCTGATAGGTTTCATGGCCTTTTCCGGCAATCACAATGACGTCGTTGGCGCCCGCGTAGATCACGGCCCGTTCGATGGCCTGCCGACGATCGGCGTTACGCGCGACGCTGCGCTCGATGCCTGCGCCGATTTGATCGATGATCGATTCGGGATCTTCGCCGCGTGGGTTGTCGCTGGTGAGCCAGACGGCATCGGCCCGCTTCGCGACCACGGCACCCATCAAAGGGCGTTTGCCCGCATCCCGGTCGCCGCCGCAACCGAACACGCACACCAGGCAACCCTGACGCGCCGCGGCGGTCTCGCGCGCGGCATCGAGTGCTTTTTCCAGCGCGTCCGGCGTATGCGCGTAGTCGATCAGCACCAGCGGTTCGCCGACGCCGCCGACCATCTGCATACGCCCCGCCGGCGGACTCAAACGCGCACACGCTTGCACCGCGTTTTGCAGCGTCTCCCCACGCGCCAGCAAGGTGGCAATCACCGCCAGCAGGTTGGAGGCATTGAAGCGGCCTACCACCTGCGCATTGACCGGCACCTGCTCTTCGCCCCATTGGACATCGAAACGCATGCCGGCGGAGGTAACTTGCAGACCGTCGGCGACCAGTGAAGGCACCCCGAGGGTGATCGCCGGGCTGCGCGGATCCAGCGTGTAGCCGATCACCGGCACGCCACGCGCAGTCGCGCGGCGTGCCAGCTCGGCGCCGAAACTGTCATCGACGTTGATCACCGCCTTGCCGACATCCATCGTGAACAGATCGGCCTTGGCTTCGGCGTAGGTGGTCATGTCGCCGTGGTAGTCGAGGTGATCGCGCGACAGGTTGGTGAAGATGGCGACATCGAAGCGCACGCCGTTGGCGCGCCCCTGATGCAGGCCGATCGACGAAACTTCCATGGCGATGGCGACCGCACCGGCGTCGCGCAATTCCGACAGCCGGCGGTGCAAGGCGGCGGCGTCGGGCGTGGTGTGCATGCCCTCGACCAAGTCGTCCGGGAAGCCGCTGCCCAGGGTGCCGATCACCCCGCACAGAACATCATGACCGCAGAGCGCGCGCGCCAGCCACTGGCTGACCGTCGTCTTGCCGTTGGTGCCAGTCACCCCGGCCACCCACAGCCCGGCGGAGGGCGCATTGTAGAGGCGGTCGGCGAGATGACCGGCGAGCGCGCGCAGGCCCTCTGCCGGCAGCATCGGCACGTCGGTATTCTGTGGCACGGAAAAATCGGCCGAAGGCGCGGCGTCGTAAATCACCGCGCAGGCGCCCGCTTCGATGGCTTGCGGGATATAGCGTCGGCCGTCGGTGACAAGACCCGGATAGGCGAGAAAGAGATTGCCCGGACGCACTTTGCGCGAATCGGCCGTGGCCCCCGTCGGTGTCACGCCCGCCGCCTTGAGCTGGTCGAGCAGCGCGGTGGCGGCCGACGCGCTCACATCGCCTCCCGCTCGGCACGCATCGCGCCATCCTTGTGGGCCACCTGCATCGGCGCAAGCGGCGCGTCGGGCGGCACCGCCAGCGCGCGCAACGCACCACTCATGACCTCGGAGAAAACCGGCCCGGCGACCTGGCCGCCGTAGTATTGCTTGTTGCGCGGCTCATCGATCATCACTGCGATCACCAGCCGCGGGTCGCTGGCCGGCGCAAAGCCGACGAAGGAGGCGATGTATTTGTCGGTGTAGCGCGCCTTGTTCAGCTTGTGTGCGGTGCCGGTTTTGCCGGCGACACGATAGCCGGGAACATGGGCTTGCGGCGCGGTGCCGCCGGACTGCGTGACCAGTTCCAGCATCGCGCGCATCTCGCGCACCGTCTGCGGCGAAAACACGTTCGCCCCCGGCAGAAGCGGTGTATCCACGCGGGTCAGCGACACCGGCACCAGATCGCCGTCGCGTGCGAAGACGGTGTAGGCGCGCGCGAGCTGGATCAGGCTGGTCGATATCCCATGACCGTAGGCCATGGTGGCCTGCTCGATCGGGCGCCAGGATTTGGCCGGCCGCAATCGCCCGCTCGCCTCACCGGGGAAGCCAAGCCCCATCGAAGAGCCGAAACCCAACTGATCGAAAAGCTGCCACATCTGACTGGGCTCGAAGGTCATTGCCATGCGCACAATGCCGACGTTGGACGATTTCTGGATGATTTCGGCAACCGTCATCCGACCATTCGCATGCGTGTCGGAGATGGTCCAGTTCGACAGACGCATGCGTCCGTTGCCGGTATCGATCACCGAGTCTACGCCGAATTTTCCTTTTTCAAGCGCCAGCGCGGCGATGAAGGGTTTCATCACCGAACCGGGTTCGAAGGTGTCGGTCACGGCGCGGTTGCGCAGTTGCGCGCCACTGAGCGCATGGCGGTTGTTGGGGTTGTAAGTCGGCGCGTTGACCATCGCCAGCACTTCGCCGGTGCGCGCGTCGAGCACCACCACCCCGCCGGCCTTGGCACGGTGTTTCTTGATCGCTTCGTGCAGCGCGTTATAGGCCAGGTACTGGATCTTGCCATCGAGCGCGAGCGTGACGTCGGCGCCTTCCTGCGGGGTGCGGATCGATCCGACATCCTCGACGATGCTGCCGCGCAAATCCTTGATCACGCGGCGCGATCCGGCGGTGCCGGTCAGTTCGCTCTCGAAGGCGAGTTCGATGCCTTCCTGGCCGCGATCGTCGATTCCGGTAAAGCCCAGCATGTGCGACGTCACCTCGGCGCCGGGATAGTAACGCCGGTATTCGCGCTGATCCTCGATGCCGGGCAAATCGAGCGCCGCCACCTTGGCCGCCACCGCCGGCGCCACCTGACGCTTGAGATAGACAAAGCCGCTCTCGCGCGCCAGTTTGTGCTGGAGGGTACGCGCGTCCATGTCGAGCACTGCCGCGAGCTTGCGCGTCTGCGCGGTGGACAGTTTGGCTTCCGTGGGCAGCGCAAAGATCGAGCGCACCGGCGTGCTCGCCGCCAGCACGGTGCCGTGACGATCCGTGATCTTGCCGCGTGTCGCCGGAATTTCGATCACACGGGCGTAGCGCGATGCCCCTTCGGCCTGCAAAAAGTCGTCATTAACACCTTGCAACCAGGCCGCACGCGCCACCAGCGCGAACGAGCCGCACAACAGGGCGAGCAAAACGACGCGGGGCCGCCATGCCGGCAGCCCTTTTTCGAGCAGGGGGTTGTGATTGAAGGTGACGTTGCGACGCTTCTTCATGGTCGCTCTCCGATGATCAGGGTTTGTTCCATGGTGGGTGCCTGCATGCCCAGCCGTTGCCGGGCGATCTTTTCGATACGCACCGGTGCGGCCCAGGTGCTCTGTTCCAGCTGCAACTGCCCCCACTCCACTTCGAGTTCGTGCGCGTGTGTCTGTTCGCGTTCGAGCGCGGTGTGCAGCTTGCGCGACTGGTGCTGCGCGGCCACCACGCCGAGCGCGCTGAGCACCGCGAGCACCACCAGGACGACGTCGGTGCGTACCCTCATCAGGCCTCCGTGCGCTCGGCGACGCGCATGATGGCGCTGCGTGCACGCGGATTGACGGCGATTTCTGCAGCACTGGCACGCATCGCCTTGCCGATCCGGCGCAGCTTCGGCGCCGGGCGGTCGGCTTCACGCACCGGCAGACCGCGTGGCAGCGGCGGCGGTTCGGACGCCTGTCGCATGAAGCGTTTGACGATACGGTCTTCGAGCGAATGAAAACTGATTACCACCAGCCGCCCGCCGGCACGCAAGCGCGTCACACACTGCGGCAGCACTAACGCAAGCTCTTCGAGTTCCGCATTGATGAAAATCCGTAGAGCCTGGAAGGTGCGCGTCGCGGGGTGTTGCCCCGGCTCGCGCGTGCGGACCGCTTTCTCCACGAGTGCGGCCAGTTGTCCAGTGGTTGTGACAGGTTCCCGTTCCCGAGCAGCAACAACCGCCTTTGCAATCGCATAAGCAAACCGTTCTTCACCATAATCCTTGATCACCTTGGCGATTTCGCTGACCTCGGCTCGGGCCAGCCAGAAAGCCACGGTCTGCCCGCGGCTCGTATCCATGCGCATGTCCAGCGGAGCATCGAAGCGAAAGCTCATGCCACGCGCAGCTTCATCCAGTTGGGGCGACGAAACACCCAGGTCCAGCAGGATTCCGTCGACCCGCTCGATTCCCATCGCCACCAGCGTCGCTTCCAACTCGCTGAACGGCGCATGTACCAGCAAGAAGCGGGCGTCGTTGATCGCGGCGCCGGCCTCGATGGCGGTCGGATCGCGGTCGAAAGCGATCAGGCGACCGGACTCGCCCAGAAGCGAAAGCAGTTTGCGACTGTGCCCGCCGCGGCCGAAAGTGCCGTCGACATAGCAGCCATCGGGCCGCACGGTGAGCGCACCGACCGCTTCTTCAAGCAGGACGGTGATGTGTTCCGCGGCGGCGATCACAGCGCGAGATCTTCCAGACCGGGCGGAAGTAAATCCGCCCCCATGCCGAACATGAGTTCCTGCTGCTTTTGCCAGCCGGCGTCCGACCACAGTTCGAAGTGCGACCCCTGACCGACCAGCCACACCGACTTTTCCAGCCCGGCAAAGCCGCGCAACTCCGGCGCCACCAACACGCGCCCGGCGCCGTCGAGGCGCTCTTCACGCGCAAAACCGACCAACAGACGTTTGAGCAAGGCCGAATTGCGTTCAAGACTCGCGCCGGCCAGCACCTTGTCGCGAATCGGCTGCCACGCTTCGGCGGGATAGATCAACAGACATTGGTGAGGATGTGCGGTGACCACCAGATCACCACCGCCCGCGGCGAGCTCATCACGATGCCGCGCAGGAATCGCAAGGCGACCCTTGGCATCGAGATTGAGCGCTGCTGCGCCTTGGAACATCACACCCCCTGAAGCGGCGAGGAAGATGACATATCGTCCACTTCTCCCCACTTTTTTGCACTTGAACCCACTTTAGTTCATTGATTACCAGGGGTCAAGAACGCAAATGCGCGGTTTTGCCAGTAGACACAAGCACTTACCGCGCGTGCGCAGAGGCGCCTTCAGGATTGTTTTCCCTGAAAAATCAATGACAACTGAAATAATTCTGAGAGCGTGTCGAGGAAAACTGCGGTCGACCGCCGGTCAGGTGGGACGCGGTGGGAGAAAATCGTAAGAAATGGCAGAAAAGTGGGAAGTCCGCCGATAAGCCGGGTTCTGTCGAGCGCCCTTGCGGGCGCCGGGCAGTCATTCCTCTCGGCGACGCGTTACCACGCCGCTCTAGCAGCCTACCCGGGAGCGACGCGAGCCGCGTCATTGCTCCCCTATTTGGCCTTGCCCCGGATGGGGTTTGCCATGCCGTCCGTGTTGCCACGTCCGCGGTGAGCTCTTACCTCACCCTTTCACCCTGACCCGACACCTGCGGTCGTCGGCGGAATGCTTTCTGTTGCCACGTCAGCCCTGCTCGGGTTTCCCCACCGCAAGCGGTACAGGTCACAAGAACTGACGAGGCCACCCCTTCGGGTGGCACTTTCCGTCGCTTTGGCCTTTCGGCGTATGGCGCCCGGCCGTTAGCCGGCATCCTGCTCTGCGGGGCCCGGACTTTCCTCGATACGCTTGCGCGTGTCGCGACTGCCTGGCGAACTTCCCGGGGACGATTATAGCGCTTCGACCGCCTCGCCCGACCAGTAATTGACGGGTACCGGCGGACGGCCGCGCAGTGGCCGGAATTGTGTCTCGTCGAGGTAATAGTCGTACACCGCGTTGTCGGCCACCACGCCGGGAATGCCGAGCAGCGGCAGCGGCGCGAAGGCGGTCGGCGAACGAATCGCACTGGCATCGCTGAACAGCTCCGCGAGCCAGTTATCGACGGCGTCGATCATCGTCTCCACGGGCTGACGAATGAAGTCTTCCGGCACGACGAGATAGATCGTCTTGGCGCACAACCCCGGGAAAGGCTGACGCAGCAAATCGTAGGTGGCATGGCCGAACAACACAAAGCGCGAAGTGGCCATGAGCTGCGCGCTGCCATGCCACAGCGCGCCCAGCCACTCGTGCCGTGCAAGCGCTTCGAGCGGCGCGCGCTCTGAGCCGATCACCACCATGCCGCACTCGTCGAACTGGGTCAGCGCGTCGCGAACCGCGCCGCGCGCGCGCTGGCCGGCACGATCGCGCTGCGCGATTTCGTTGATGTGTCGTGCGTTGAGCGCGGCCTTGGCGCGCGGAAACGCGGCCCACACCAGCGCATTCAAAAAATCATGCCAGTTGTCGGCGCGTGTCGCCACTTCGCCGTCGGCATAGACCGCGTGCTCATAGGGCCGCTCGCGGCCGCCCGGCGGGACAAAGCGCAGCGGCGTGCCCTGCCCACTGAGCAGTGTCGGCGCATGCGCTTGGACAATCCGGTTCAGTTGGGCCAGCGTCGGCAGTGAATTTCCGCTGGCGCGCAACATCGGCGCAAGCGGGGCATAGAGTGGCCGCGCCGCCAGTGCCGACGGCATGAGGTAGTCAGGGCGATAAATCATTGTTCGGTGGATTTAGCGACGGCCTCGAACACGGG
>CBDTZF010000004.1:0-23100 GCA_965364825.1 uncultured Rhodocyclaceae bacterium
TGCCGACGCTGATCGGGCTGCCGGCCACTTCGGTGATGCTGAGCGTGTCGCCGTCCGGGTCGGAGTCGTTGGCCAATACGCCGATGATCACCGGAGTGCCTTCGAGCGTGGAAATGATGTCATTCAGCGCGTTGGGTGCCCCACTCGCAGGTATCTCTGGAGCCGCCTCATTGACGCCGGAGACGTCATCACCAAGAGTGCCGAACGGTTGCAGCGGCGCGCCTTGCGCGGTGCCAAACTGAAACGCGAGCGGATCGACGTTTTCGACAATGCGCAACAGGCGCACGAAATCGTTGCCCTCACCTCCACCGCCGCCAGCAAGACCGGCCGCGGGGGCTTCGAGGGCATTGTCGATATCGCCACCATCTTCGAGCGCCTGGATGACCTGTGCGATCGCGGCATCGTTGAGTGCGGCTTCGTCCGCGGTCGGGCGTGTCGTTTCGGAGAGCTCGGTGGTGATGGCGACCGTTTCATTGGGTTCGATCTCGAACCGTTGCCCGTCGCTGGTCGCCAGCTCGACATAGCCCCCATTGCGCGTGATGACGACTTCGCCTTCAAGCAGCACGTCGCCGGCAGTAAGAACACGGATCTGACCATCGACGCTGCGTGCGAAAACTTCTCCGCGGGTGGCGACGACGGTGGCGATGGGTTGGGTGCTGGCCATGAAAGCTCTCCACTGGTCGGCGCACGAAACGCCGACTTATATTGATTCGATATTGGAAAATTACGGCGGTGAGGCGCCCCGGCGTATTGGACCGGTGGACAGGGTGCCGGCGCTATTACTCAAGAACTAAGCGGCGCGGCCGACCTTGCGTGGCGCATGTTTGAGCGCCAGCACGAGTTGCAAGCGATCGCGCACGCCGAACTTCTCGAAGACGGCGCTCAGGTGCGCCTTGACGGTGCGCTCGGTGATGTCGAGAGTGCGCGCCGCTTCCTTGTTGGTCGCACCGCGCGCCACTTCGAAGGCCACGGCACGCTCGCGCGGGGTGAGCACATCGAGCCTTGGAACGGTTGGTGCGTTGTCGCCGTCGAGCAGCCGCTGGCCGGCCGCGCTCATGACGCGGCTCATCAGATCAGTGCCAAGCCACAGCCCACCATTGAGCACAACGAGCGCGATCTGTTCGAGCATTCCGGGTGTGGCATGGGTGTGGCAATAACCGCGCGCGCCAAGTGCGAGCGCCTGCATTGCTGCCTCTTGCGTCGGCTCGCTGACCATCACGACGACCGGCACGGCGCTATCAAGCGAGGCGACAAGCGCCTGCAAGGCGTTGGCATCGAAGCGTTCGGGCGCCCACCAGATCACGTCAGGCCCCGCCGTGCCGAGCGCGCGCGCAATCGTGGCGTGCGGGAACGCGGCCTGCCAGCGAGGCGGCAGTCGAATTTTCGAGCTTATGAAAAGGTGCTGGGTCATCGTTCCGTCAATGCGTTGGCCTTGGCGCGCAAAACTGGTTTGAGCAGATACGACAAGATGGTTTTCTTGCCGGTCAGCACGTCCACTTGCGCCACCATTCCGGGAATGATCGGCAGGTTTTCACCCAAACTTGATTCTTTTGTCCGCACGCGCACGATATAGAAGGCGTTGCCGCGATCGTCGATCACGGTATCGGCGCCGATCTGCTCCACCGTGGCGTCCAGGCCGCCATAGATCGCGAAGTCATAGGCGGTGAATTTCACCAGCGCGTCCTGCCCCGGCCGCAGGAAGGCGATGTCCTGCGGTTTGACCTTGGCTTCGAGCAACAGCGCGTCGTCGAGCGGTACGATTTCGGCCACGTCTTTGCCCGGCTGCACGACACCACCCACGGTATTGATCAACAGCCGCTTGACCGTGCCATGCATCGGCGATTTGACCTCGGCGTGCTTGACGCGATCGGCCAGCGCGCGGCTGCCTTCGAAGAGGCCGCGCAACTTGGCGACGGTATCGGCCATCTCGCTGCGAGCGATGTTGCGGTAGCGCAGCTCAACATCCTCGATGTTGCGGTTGCCCTCGACGATCGACGAGCGGATGCGCGCAATCTGGGCGCTCGCCTGATCGCGCTCGCCGCGCAGACGGGACACCTCACGCTCCAGCCGCAACAACTCGACCTCCGACACCGCGCCCGATTTGAGCAAGGGCCGGGTTACGCTCAATTCCTGCGAAACCAGGCTGTAGCCATGGCTCGCTTGTGTCAAGCGCGCCTGTACCTCGCGCAACTCCTGATCGCGCTGCGCCACCTGCTGGCGTGCGATGGCGATTTCGCCATCGAGCTGCGCCTGGCTGGATTCATACAACGCCAGTTCCTGCGCCGCCAGCGCCGGCACCTCTTCAGCGACTTCAGGCGGCGGTACGAAGGCCTTGCCTTCGGAGAGCGCACGCAAGCGCGCCGCCTTGGCGAGCAAGGCGAGATATTGAGCGCGATTTTCACGCAGCGAGGAGACGAAACGCGTCGGGTCGATACGCACCAGCGTCTGCCCGGCATCCACGGTATCGCCTTCACGGACGAGGATTTCCTCCACTACGCCGCCATCGAAGGACTGCACCACCTGCAACTGGCTCGACGTGATCACCCGCCCTTCCCCGCGCGTCACCTCGTCCACCTTCGCATAGCCGGCCCACACCACAAGCAGCACAAGCACCAGCAAGGCGCCGCGCAATAGCGCGCGTGCGCGGATCGGCTCCTGCTGCAGATGTGCCCAGTCGGCATCGGCGACCCAGTCGACATCGTTCTCGCCACGCTGCGGCAGCCAGCGGCCAAACAGCCGGTCGAATAATGGGCGCGTACGCGACGAGACGGCCCCGGAAACCTTGCCGATACGGTCGAACTGCTCGGCGTTGAGACTGCTCATGCGGCCCTCCCGATGCGGCCCTGCCGCAAGGCCTCGACGACCTGCGACTTGGGCCCGTCGGCGACGATCTTGCCGCTATCGACGACGATGATGCGATCGACCAGTTCGAGCAGCGACGTGCGATGGGTAATCACGATCATCGTCTTGCCCTCGGTATGCGCGCGCAACTGTTGCTTGACGTGTTCCTCGCTCGAATGGTCCATCGAGCCGGTCGGCTCATCCATCAGCAGGATCGGCGGATCGTTGATGAAGGCACGCGCGATCGCCACGCCCTGACGCTGACCACCCGAGAGCGATTCACCGCGCTCGCCGATCAACATGTCGAATCCCTTCGGATGGCTGTCGACGAAGTCGGAAATGCCTCCGATCTGTGCCGCCTGCAGCACGTCAGCGTCGTCGGCGTCACGTGAAGCAATGGTGAGGTTTTCGCGCAAGTTGCCATAGAACAGCATCACGTCCTGCGGCACGTAGCCGACATGACGGCGCAGTTCGGCCGGATCGAGCTGGCGCAGGTCGATGCCATCGATCAGCACCGCGCCTTCGGTCGGCCGGAACAAACCAAGGATGAGTTTGTGCAGCGTCGTCTTGCCCGAGCCGACCCTTCCCAGCACCGCGACACGCTCGCCGGGCTGGATGCTGAACGAGACATGGCGCAACGCGAGCATATCCTGCCCGGGATAGCTGAAGCTCACGTCCTTGAATTCGATGCGCCCATCAAACTGCGGACGGCTGACGAAACTCGAGTCGTCCGGCCGCTCGATCGGCCGCGAGAGGATTTCGTTGAGCGAAGTGAGCGCCGTCGCGGCGTTGTGATATTGGGTCAGCAATCCGGCCACCTGACCGATCGGCGCCAGCGCGCGCGAGGCCAGCATGGAGCACGCGATCAGCCCGCCCATGCTCAGTTCGCGCTCGGCAATCAGATACACGCCGAGCACGATCACCGCCACGTTGACCGTCTGCTGCACCCACAGCGCGCCGTTCATGGTTGAAGTCGAGAGCAGACGAAGCTGGGCGCTCACGCGCGCCAGAAAACTCGCGCTTTGTTCCCACTTGCGCTGCATGTGGCCTTCACAACCGAGCGATTTCACCGCCTCGAGGCCGACCAGACTTTCCACCAGCGTGGCGTTGCGCAAGGCGCCGGCGCGGTAGGTCGTTTCGGACAACTCGTGCATCTTGCTTTGCACGCTCATCGCGTACAGCAGCACGATCAACATGCCGGCCAGGATCGGTAGCACCATGGGCCACGCGATCCAGCCGATGACACCGAGAAAAATGAGGGCAAACGGGAGGTCAACAAAGGCGCTGACCGTGGCCGAGGTGATGAAGTCGCGCACCGTCTCGAAGGAGCGCAGGTTGGCCGCAAAGGAGCCGGCCGATACCGGTCGCTGTTCCATCTGCAAGCCGAGCACGCGCTCCATGATGTAGGCCGACAATTTGACGTCGACGCGATTGCTTGCCAGATCAATGAAATAGCCGCGCATGGTGCGCAGCACGAGATCGGCCAACAGCACCATGGACACACCGATCGCCAGCATCCACAGGGTTTCGAGCGCGTTATTGGGCACCACGCGGTCGTACACGTTCATGGTGAACATGGGCAGCGCGACGGCGAACAGGTTGATCAACAATGCCGCCATGAGCACGTCGCGGTAGAGCGGCCGATTATCGTTGATGGCGCCCCAGAACCAATGGCGATTGCGCACATCGCCCACTTCCGGCGTGCGCGCATCGAAGCGGAATTTGGGCCGTACGAAAAACGCACGCCCGGTATAGCGTTCGGCCAATGCATCGCCAGCCACCTGCACCTCGCCATCGCCGAGATCCGGGTAGATGACGCGCGCGTCGCCGTCTTCCGTCCAGCCGAGCAGCACACAGGCCTGCATGTCGTGCAACACGAGGACGACCGGAAACAGGTCGCTGTTGAGCTGTCCGAGCGGACGGCGGGCGACCCGGCTGGCCAACCCGGCGCGGCGCGCGGCGCGTTCGAACAATGACGGCGTAAGCCGATGATCAACCAGCGGCAGGCCGGCGGTCGCCGCGTCGCGGGTGAGCGCGCAGCCATGCGCTCGGGCCACCACGAGCAGGCATTCGAGCAGCGCGTCGGGACGGTGCGGGTCAGCATCGGCCGGCTCGGGCGGCTCGGCATCGCCGCGCACGTCCTCGTCGACGGCATGCAATGCGGTGTCGTCTGCGATATCCTCGTCTGGCTCCAGGTCGGCCAGCGGCATTGCGTTGTTTGTCATATCATTCTGTGCGTGGCGAACGGGGTGTCCGGAGTCAAATAACGGCACAGCGGCATCTGACTTGACCCAGCCGAGCGATCTTGGCATAGCTTTGCGTCGATGCGGGTGACGTTATGTTAAGAGGCAGCCGCCAGCAAACTGGCCACACCACCGAAAGTGCTGCGGCGGGATCAAGTTTCGGGGAACCCCAGCCGATATTGGCACTCTGATATCACGAGTGCTAAAATACGTCTGGTTAACTTGGGAGGATTATTCTGATGAGTCATGCTTTGTCCTTTCCCACTCCGACTACCGTCGGCAGCATCGAGCAGTACATTCAGTTTGCGAACCGGGTGCCAGTGCTGAGTGCGGAAGAAGAGCGCGATTACGCGACCCGATTTCATGATGATGGCGACGTCGATGCGGCGCGCGAGCTGGTGCTCTCGCACCTGCGTCTGGTGGTCGCAATTGCCCGCCGCTACCTCGGCTATGGCCTGCCGCACGCCGACCTGATTCAGGAAGGCAATATCGGCCTGATGAAGGCCGTGAAACGCTTCGATCCGCGCCGTGGCGTGCGCTTGGTATCTTTCGCGATTCACTGGATCAAGGCGGAGATACACGAGTACGTTCTGAAGAACTGGCGACTGGTGAAGGTGGCGACCACGAAAGCGCAGCGCAAACTGTTTTTCAACCTGCGCAGCTTCAAAAAGGACCGCAATGCCTTGAGTCCGGACGATGTGTCGATCGTCGCTAGCCAACTCGGCGTCAAGCCGGAAGAAGTGGTGGAAATGGAAACCCGCCTCGGCGGTCACGACATTCCACTCGAGAACGAACGCGACGATGATGACGATCGCTTCGCGCCGATTGCCTACTTGTCCGACCCGGGTGCCGAGCCGGTCGAGGTGCTTGTCCAGGCGGAACAGGCGAATCTGCAGAGCGCCGGCCTGCGCACGGCACTAGACGATCTCGATGATCGCAGCCGCCGTATCATCGAGTCGCGCTGGCTGAAAGCCGAAGGAAAGCCCTCCACGCTGCACGAACTGGCGGCAGAATACGGCGTCTCGGCGGAACGCATCCGCCAGATCGAGGCCAAGGCGATGGGCAAGATGCGCACGCAGTTGGCTGAGGTCGTGCAATAGGGCGGGCAACGCACCCGAAAAAAAGGCGGCCCAACGGGGTCGCCTTTTTTTTGCGAAGACAGCAGCCGCGACACCGCATTTTCGACACTAGTCGTTCAGCAGCACCTTGATGTCCGCCGCGATGTCAGTGGCACTGGCCCCATGTTTGACATACAGCCGGAGATGCCCTTCAGGATCAAAGATGTACGTCCCGGTGGAGTGGTCGACGGTGTAGTTGGGGCCGGATGTGTCGCCGCTCTTGCTGTAGAACACCTTGAATTCCTTTGCCACTTCCGCCGTCTTTGCCGCATCGCCGTACAGTCCGAGAAAGCGCGGATTGAAAATCGGCACGTAGTCACTCAGCAAGGCCTGCGTGTCCCGGTCCGGATCCACTGTGACAAACAGCACCTGGGTGCGATCTGCATCGGCCCCCAATTGGCGCATCACCTCCGACATCGTTGTCAGGTTGGTCGGGCAGATATCCGGGCACTGCGTAAAGCCAAAAAACAACGTAACGACCTTGCCCCGAAAATCGGCTAGCGTACGCGCCGTGCCGGTGTGGTCGGTCAGCGCAAAATCGCGCCCATAACCGGCGCCGGTGATGTCGATGCTGTTGAAGCTTTTGGGCGTATCGGTCGGCGTGCATGCGGCCACGGCGAGCGCCGCAATCAGCACGAGCGGTCGAAGCATGGTGTCCTCTTCAGAATCGCAGGTAATGATCTACCAGCAAGGCGGCAAAAAGTGCTGCCAGATAGATGATGGAAAAGCGGAAGGTGCGTTGCGACAATCGGTCGCTGTAATCGACGTACAAACGCCACGCGTAAAGCAGGAAGACGGTGCCAAGCGCTACCGCCGCGGCCAGATAGATCAATCCGCTCATCCGCGTCGCGAAAGGCAGCAGCGTGACCGCGAACAGGATGAAGGTGTACAGCAACACGGACAGCCGCGTGTACTTTGAACCGTGCGTCACCGGCAGCATCGGCAGCCCGGCACGCGCATAGTCCGCCGTGCGGTACAGCGCGAGCGCCCAGAAGTGCGGCGGAGTCCACGCGAAAATGATGAGGAACAACAGCAGCGCATCGGCGCTCACCTCGCCGCTTACCGCCGCCCAGCCGAGCACGGGGGGCATGGCCCCCGAGGCGCCGCCGATGACGATGTTTTGCGGCGTGCGCGGTTTGAGGAAAATGGTGTAGATCACCGCATAGCCGATAAACGTGCCCAAGGTCAGCCACATGGTGAGCGGATTGACCAGCGCGTAAAGCAGCCATAGCCCAACGCCGCCCAATACGCTTGCGAAGGCCAACGTTTCGGCCGAAGTCAGTTCTCCGCGCGGTAGCGGCCGGGCGCGTGTGCGCGCCATGCGTGCGTCGATCTGTTGCTCGATCAGGCAGTTCATGGCCGCGGCAGCGCCAGCAACACAGGCAATCCCGAGTGTCGCCGCAAACACCACACTCGCCGGCGGCAGACCTTCAGGCACGGCAAGGAACATGCCGATCAACGCGCAAAAAACGATCAGCGAGTTAACGCGCGGTTTGGTGAGCACCGCAAAGTGGCGCATGCGGCGCGAAAAGGGGAGGTAATCAAGCGAAAGCGATTTCATGGTTTCTCCTGGCGTCCCAGCCCGGTCGTCGGGCGGATCGCAAGCGGACATTGACGGTAATCAGCGTCAGCAGCAACAGCGCAGCGCCGGCATTGTGCGCGACGGCCAGCGCCAGCGGCAGACTGAGCAGCACATTGGCAACGCCCAACGCAAGCTGCAGCGACAGCACCGCTAGCACGGTCGAAGCAAAATGAGTCAAACCGGCCTTGACCAGCCTGATCGACAGTATGACCAAAGCGGCAGTAACCGCCACTGCGCCCACGCGGTGCATCCAGTGGATGGCCGTCAAGGCGTCGTTGGAGAGCATCTGCCCATCGGCCGTCATGCCCAGCTCGCGCAGCACGTGAAACGCATTGCCGAGATCCATCGCCGGCCACCATTGACCGTGGCAAGTGGGAAAATCGGTACAGGCGAGCGCCGCATAATTGGTGCTGGTCCACCCGCCAAGCACGATCTGCGCAATCACCAGAACCAAGCCGATCCGGGCCCAGCGCAAGACCTGCGGCGCCACGGAATGACGGCCCACTCGAGCCGCCCTCAGCGCAAGCAGGGCCAACAAGGCAAGCGTCGTCAATCCACCGATCAGGTGTGCCGTGACGATCGCCGGTTTGAGCAGCAGCGTCACCGTCCACTTGCCCAGCAGGCCCTGAAAGATCACTACGCCGACCAGCGCCAACGCGATGTTAGGCCGCACCACCGGATCACGGCGTTGGCGAAGCGCTATCGCGGCAATAATCAGGATGATGAATCCGAGCGTGGCCGCGAGATAGCGGTGAATCATTTCTTTCCATGCCTTGGGCACGCTGACCGGCCCGTCAGGCGCGATGGCCGCGGCGCGGGCAATCTCATCCGCGGCATGGGTCGGGCTCAACTGACCATAGCAACCGGGCCAGTCAGGGCAACCTAAACCGGCATCGGTTAGCCGCACATACGCGCCGAGGACGACCACGGTCAGCGTGAGTACAAGCGCAACAAACACAAGCCTGCGATACATCAGGGTCTGCTCTTACTCAATCGGCGGCCACGCTCGTGCCTGCTGGGTGGTGTCCATAAAGCTCCGCCACTGCGTTGCACTCGTTGCCAAGGGGAGCCGCCCTTGCCTGCCTCCTGCGCCTTGTTGCGAAGCTTTATGGACATGACATGATCCGTCGATTGAGTGAGAACATGCCCTAACCCACCTGCGAATATTTGAGCAGACGCGCCAGATCCTTGATCATGCCTTTGGCTTCGAGATCGACGGGGTACCGCATCATCACCTCACCGCGCGGATCGACCAGCCATACGCGCGGCATCGGATCGGCGGCGAAACGTTGCTGCCAGGCGGCGTCGGCGCGCATGACCACGAGGCCCGGATGAGCTTCGATCAACGCCGCATCGGGCTGCCCCTCGCCGACCAGCAACCAGGCGCGCCCAACGCGCTCCATTTCCTTGTCCTGCGCGGTGCGCACCTGTCGCGTCAGGTAAAGCGCATCCTGACATGCGGCATCGCAATCGGCGGGCGCGACGACGAGATAGGTCCACGCGCCCTTGAACATATCGTGACCTACCGGCCGCCCCGCCATGTCGGCAAGCACGCTGTCCGGTAACGCCTCGGGCGAGATCAGCGTGCCATAGTTCATGCGATCCTGCGGCTGCCACACATAGAACGCAAAATACGATGCGGCCACCGGCAACACACACACAAAAAACAGCGCCGCAAGTGTCCACCGTCCCTTGCGCCTCATCTTAGCTTCCGACATTTTCTCGCCACCGCTTCCAGCCAAACCATCCCATCAGTCCGGCCGCCAATGCCGCCAGACCAAACCATTGCACCGCATATCCTTTATGCCGATCGATGCCCAAATCCGGGCGCGGCCAGTCACGCACAAGGCCATCGTTACTCGCGGACGTCTGCTCGACGATCGCCGCCGCCACCGGCAAACCCGACCATGTCCGATACGCCGGCACATCAAGATATTGCCAAAGCCGTCCATTGCCCGCCTGAGCGGACAAAGTAAACGGTTTCAATTCCGGGTACCGCACACGACCCACCACCGTCACTTCGCCGTCGGGCGTTGTGAGAGCAGGCAATTGTGTGCGGTCGCGACCCGCAGGAAGCCAGCCGCGTTTGACCAGAACCATCTCGCCGCCACCCGTTTCGAGCGGCATATAGACATGATAGCCGGCTCGTCCATCCTGGACTCTGTTGTCCAGCAGAATGCTCTTTGCCACGATCCAGCGCCCGCTCAACTGCACCGGCGCCCATTCATCAATATCGCTGACGCCACTGACGATGGCGGGCGGCACTCGCGCACTCGCTGCCAGGTGCTCGCCCAGTTGCCGTTTTTCCTCCGCCCTGCGCGTTTGCCACAGACCAAGTTGAACCGTCAATACACACACCAGAACGCCAGCCACATAGGGCAGCCAATCAATCACCCGGCGCATCAGCGCCGCCCTGTGGCGCCTGCGGGTAGACTAGACTTGCCAGACACCACCTCGGATAAGCACATGCGCATCATTGTCATTCTGTTCCTGCTGGCGATCGTCGCCAGTCTGGCTTCGGCATTCACTTTTCTGCTTCGCGATCACGGCAAGGGCCCGCGCACGGTCAAGGCGCTTACTTTGCGCGTTGGTCTGTCGATCTTGCTGTTCCTGCTGCTCATGGTGGGCTTTGCCACCGGCCTCATCCCGTCGCGCTTGTAGCTCGCCGGTTACAGCCAATAGACCACGACGAAGAGGAACAACCAGACCACATCAACGAAGTGCCAATACCATGCAGCCGCCTCGAACGCAAAATGGTGATCCTTGGTGAAGTGCCCTGCCATCACGCGAAACAACATCACGGTGAGCATGATTGCGCCGATCGTCACATGCAGGCCGTGAAAACCGGTCAACATGTAGAAGGTGGAGCCATAGACGCCCGTAGTCAGCTTGAGGTTCATCTCGCTGTAGGCATGCATGTACTCGTAAACCTGAAAACCCATGAAGATGGCGCCCAGCAACACCGTCGCGAGCAGACCGAGTTTCAACTGGCTGCGGTTGTCCTTCATCATGCCCCAGTGCGCCCAGGTCAGTGTGGCGCCCGAGGTGAGCAGGATCAGCGTGTTGATGGCCGGAATGCCCCACGCCGCCATCGGCGAAAACGGGTCGGTCGCGTAAGGCCCAGCGGTTGGCCATGCTGACTGGAAACCTTGCCAGATCTCACTCTCTGTAGCGCCGCTGCCCAAGCCTGGCACCGCAATCGTGCGGACGTAAAACAGCACGCCGAAGAAAGCGCCAAAGAACATCACCTCGGAGAAAATGAACCAACCCATGCTCCAGCGGAACGAGGCGTCCACCTTCTTGCCGTACTGGCCGCTTTCGGATTCACGTATGACCTTGCCAAACCAGCCGAAGAGCATGTAGATCAACACCGCCACGCCGAGGGAAAGCAGCCATGGCCCGGGACCGACGGAATTGAACCACAACACCGCACCCATCGCCATCAAGAGCAGCGCGGCCGATCCGAAGATGGGGTACGTGGATGGCTCGGGGACAAAATATTTTTCGAAGGTCTGGCTCATAGGGGCATCTCCCGTCAGCGGTTCACAATGCAGCGCGGCTCAGGCACTGCATCGACGTCATACACTCACAACAAAGCGCACAAAGGCGGCGATACTCAACACGAAAACAAGACCGGCAAGCAAGCCAGCGAAAACCACCGCCTTGGGGTCGAGCGATGCTGCATCTTCCTGGTAGGAACGCCGCTTGCGCACGCCGATGAACGACCACAGCACGGCGCGCAGCGTCGCCCAGAATCCCGCTCGGCGAGGCGGCGAAGCCGTCATCAGCCGTTCCCTCCCTTTTTGACAGTTTGCGCCCGTGTGCCGGCAACTTCAAAGAACGTATATGACAATGTAATGGTATTGACGTCTTTCGGCAGTGTTGAATCGATGATGAATACCACCGGCATGATGCGCGTTTCACCCGGCTCAAGCACCTGCCGTTCAAAGCAAAAGCAATCGAGCTTGCGGAAATAGTCGCCCGCAAGCTGCGGGCCATAGCTGGGCACCGCCTGCCCGGTAATCGCCACGTCGCGCGTATTGGTCACTTCATACTTGATCTGCGAAAGCTCACCGGGGTGAATCTCTATCGTTCGCTGCAACGGCCGGAACGTCCACGCCATGTCGTGCGTGTTGGCATCGAGTTCGATCGTCACGCTTCGCGCCAGGTCGACCTGGCTATTCTCCGGCAGGCTCGGTTGCAGGATGTTGCGCAAACCGGTCACCTGACAGACGGCCTCATAGAACGGCACCATTGCATAGCCGAATCCGAACATGGCAACCACCGCTATGGCAAGACGCCCCATCATTCTGCGGTTGTCCGCGGCTCGATTCTTCATGGCCCCACCAACCATGTCTTTATCATGATGCCGACGAAGAAAACGGCGGCGATCGAAAGCGCGATCAACGCAGAGCGAACATTGCGGCCGCGGCCCATGGTGTGGCTCACTTGAAGTCCGGCGGCGTCTCGAAGGTGTGGTGCGGTGCCGGCGACGGTACCGTCCACTCGAGCCCCTCGGTCGCGCCCCACGGATTCGCCGATGCCTTTTCTCCGCCCTGAATTGATTTCACCAGTGCCACGAGGAAAAGCAATTGCGATAGGCCGAATCCGAACGCGCCGATTGTCGCCAAAGCATTGAAATCCGCGAACTGCAGCGCGTAATCGGGAATGCGACGCGGCATACCAGCCAGACCGAGGAAGTGCATGGGGAAGAATGCAATGTTGAAGAAGATCATCGAGCACCAGAAGTGCAGTTTGCCGATGAATTCCGGGTACATGTGCCCCGTCCACTTGGGCATCCAGTAGTACGCAGCGCCAAACAACGCAAATAGCGAACCGGCCACCAGCACATAGTGGAAGTGCGCCACCACGTAATAGGTGTCCTGAATCTGGACATCGATCGGCGCAATCGCGCAAATCAGCCCGGTAAAGCCGCCAATGGTGAAAACGAAGATGAATCCGATCGCCCACAGCATCGGCGCTTCGAAGGTCATTGAGCCACGCCACATGGTCGCAACCCAGTTGAACACCTTGACGCCGGTTGGCACCGCGATCAGCATCGTCGCGTACATGAAGAAGAGTTGTGTTTGCGCTGGTATGCCAGTGGTAAACATGTGATGCGCCCATACCACGAACGAGAGCACCGCGATCGATCCGACGGCATACACCATCGAGGCATAGCCAAACAGCGGCTTGCGCGCGAAGGTCGGGATGATCTGGCTGACCATGCCGAAGGCCGGCAAGATCATGATGTACACCTCGGGGTGACCGAAGAACCAGAACACGTGCTGATAGAGCACCGGATCACCGCCACCGGCGGCATTGAAGAAACTGGTGCCGAAATGGCGGTCGGTCAGCACCATGGTCACCGCTCCAGCCAGCACCGGCATCACGGCAACCAGCAGATAGGCGGTAATCAGCCAGGTCCAGCAGAACATCGGCATTTTCATGAGCGTCATGCCGGGTGCGCGCATATTGAGCACCGTGACGATGATGTTGATGGCCCCCATGATCGAGCTGATGCCCATGATATGGACCGCGAAGATCGCCATATCCATGCCCATGCCCATTTGCACTGACAAGGGTGCGTACATCGTCCAGCCTGCCGCGTTGGCGCCGCCGGGTACGAAGAATGACCCAATCAGCAGCAGCGCAGCAGGAGGCAACAGCCAGAAGCTCCAGTTGTTCATGCGCGCGAACGCCATGTCAGGCGCGCCAATCATCAGCGGGATCATCCAGTTCGCGAAGCCCACGAACGCCGGCATGATCGCGCCGAAGATCATGATGAGCCCGTGCATGCTGGTGAGTTGATTGAAGAACTCGGGTTGCACCACCTGCAGTCCAGGCTGAAACAGTTCCGCCCGGATGGTCAGTGCCATCACGCCCCCGGTGAGGAACATGGTGAAACTGAAAATCAGGTACAACGTACCGATGTCTTTGTGGTTGGTCGTCGTGATCCATCGCATCAGCCCGGTGGGGCCATGATGGTGATGATCGTCTTGGAGCTGTTCCGGGGTTACGGCCGACATGCCCTATTCTCCTGCGGGAATCAGTTGCGTGCGGCCGCAATCTGGGCCGGCTGGATCGCTTCACCTGTCTTGTTGCTCCAGGCGTTGCGTGTGTAAGTAATAACCGACGCCAGATCGGTGTCGGACAATTGTTTCTCAAAGGCAGCCATGGCCGTGCCTTCGCGGCCGTGCATCACCACATTGAGCTGGGCGTCGGCGGGGCCGAGCACCACTTTCGAGCCGTCCAGCGCAGGGAAGGCGGGCGGCATGCCCTGCCCGCTGGCCTGGTGACACGCGGCACAGTTCGTCTTGAACACTTCCTCGCCCTTGGCAACCAGTTCATCCGGCGTCCATTCGCGCGTCTCGTCGGCCGCAGCCGCTTTGCCTGCGCCCTGCTGCTCGTTCACCCAGGCGGTGTACTTTTCTGCCGAAACCACGTGCACCTCGATTGGCATGAAGCCGTGATTCTTGCCGCACAACTCGGCGCAGTTGCCGCGAAAAATTCCTTCCTTGTCCGCACGGAACCAGGCGTCACGGATGAAGCCCGGGATGGCATCCTGCTTGATACCGAAAGCCGGCATCCACCACGCGTGGATCACATCGTCCGCGGTGAGGAGCATGCGAACTTTCTTGCCCACCGGCACGACCATCGGATTGTCGACTTCAAGCAGATAGTGTTCGCCTTTCTCCGCTTCGCCGGTGATCTGCTCCTGCGGGGTCGACATGTTCGAGATGAACTTGATGCCCTCGCCTTCGCCGTTGATATAGTCGTAGCCCCACTTCCACTGATAGCCCGTGGCCTTCACGGTGATATCGGGCTTGGAGGTGTCTTTCATGGCAATCACGGTCTTGGTGGCCGGGTAGGCCATGCCAACCAGGATCAGGACAGGCACAATTGTCCACGCCAGCTCGATCGTGGTGTTTTCATGGAAGTGCGCGGCCGTGGCACCTTTGTCCTTGCGGTGATGAAACACCGACCAGAACATGACACCGAACACCGCCACGAAAATCACCACACAGATGATCATCATCAGCGTGTGCAAATCGTAGATTTCGGCAGCCATCTGCGTGACCGGTGTCTGCAGATTGATGCTCGACTGCTCCGCCCATGCCGATGCGGCGTGAATGGCAGATAGAGCCGGTAGTGTCGATAGTGCGATTCGAGCAATCCTGCTCATGGACAACCCCCATCCAAGTCTGTGAGGGGCGCAAACAAACGAAACCGGTGAGCCAACGCTCCGGGCAACTGCCTTTTCTGGGGGCGTGGGCAATCGAGTTTCGGCGCTGCGCCGGTCGCGATTTCCCAATTCCGGTGTGTCGCGATATTGGTCTTGTGTGCGACCCGGAACTTCCGCGACATAGTGCCACAAGCGTTTAAAACACGGCAAGGTCTATTTGACATGCATCAATTCGGCCACTGGCCCCAGGCAAGGAATCCTTGCTTTCCCTGACGCCTTCAAGGGCGCGGTTTTCCACGTTGCACGGAGGTGCGGGGGTATGACTGACTCAGCGCGGCGCACGAAGGCGCCGCCGCAAGTACCGCATGACGAAACCGATCAACGGCAGATGCTCATACAGCGCTTCGGCCGGATCCCAATAGTCCCGATGGGAAATCACCCGGCCGTCCTCGCCGAATTGCAGATGACTGCTGCCGACAAAACGCATTTCACGCCTGCCGCGACCCCGCGTCGCGAAAGAGAAGCGCCAGCGAATCATGGCCTCTTCAGCCGCGCCGAATCGGCCAAGCACGACAAATCGCGGCGCATCCAGTGTTTCAAACATGTGGCGAAAGACGCCGGCGATTGCCGGCACGCCGCATACGTCGTTGAACGGATCCTTGAAATGCGCATCCGGCGCGTAAATCGTGTCGAGGCGATCGAGATCGCCGATCGTCAACGTTTCGTAGAAGTCGACCAGCGCATCGAGCCGGTTCATGCGGGCGCCTACAGCCCCGTCACGCGGCGCACGAGCGGAAAATAGAGCGCGTAAGGCAGCAGCCGCAGGACTTTGAGTACGCGCGAGAACCGCTTCGGGAAATGGATTTCGAACACGCCACGCCCGAATCCGCGAACAATCGCCTCCGCCGCTTGTGCGGGTGTCAGCAGGGCCGGCATCTTGAAGTCGTTGTCGCGGGTCAGCGGGGTATCGACGAACCCCGGACTGATGAGAAAGATATCCACTCCGCGCGGATGCAGATCGATATGAAGCGTTTCGGCAAAGTTGATCAACGCCGCTTTGGTCGGCCCATACAGGCACGACTGCGGCAATCCCGCATAGCCGGCCACACTGGCCACCAGCGCCACAGCGCCCTGACCACGATCCAACATGCCCGGCAGCACATGCCGCACGCCCTGCATGGTGGCAACCAGGTTGACATCGACCGTGCCGCGGATCGACTCGTCGGTCATCTCCCACGCCCGCGTCGGCGCATAGGTCCCGGCGAGAAAAACCACCAAATCGATGCCCTGCCATCGCGACATCAATTCCTCGTGCGCCTGCGCAAAAGCCGCCGTATCGGTCACGTCGAAGGGCAGCACCTGTGCGTCTTCACACTTTGCGGCCACGGCTTCGAGCGCATCGCGCCGCCGCGCGCTCAGCGCCAGCCTGGCTTCGCGTGCCGACAGCATTTCCGCCAGTGCCGCACCGATGCCGCTCGACGCGCCAATCAGCCACACGCGACGGCCACGCCAGTCGGAGATCGGACGATTCACACTCATTGCGCCGCCTCGCGTTTATAGAAGCTGATGGTGATCTCGCCCACGCGCACGCCGAACTTCGTCATGATCGTGCGATTGAGCATCACCTCGTCACTCATCAAAACCATCCAGTCGTCGAGCGCGACGTCGTACACCGAATCACCCACCGGCAGCTTGAGCACGTAGCGCCAGTGAAAAGCGTTTCCGGCCGCCTGCCCTTCTGCCTCACCGACCACATCCCCGGCGCGGCCGGTGTAGCGCCCGTCGCCATGCGCCGTGAGGGTCCACACGCGACGCTGGGTGGTGCCGTCGTTGTAGGTGAAATGCTCATCGAGCGTGCCGACATTGCCTTCCCACGAAGCGTCCATGCGCACATGAAAGCGCTTGACGACTTCCCCGCTGCGGTCCTGGAACATGCCCCAGGCATCGAGCGTGCCATTGAAATACGATTCGAGTTCAAGTGTCGGCTGCTGCGCCGCATAACTCGTCACGTCGACCGAAGAACATCCCCCGATTCCAATCGCGCCCAGCATGGCGCACAGCCACTTCTTCATCGTAAAGCTCCCAGTTGATCGCGCCAGCGCCACAGCAGCGCAAGTGCCGCCGCTTTAAGCACCACGGGCATTAGCGCATAGACGTAAACGAGCGCATCGAGTGCGGACGCATCGCGGCTGCCGGGCGCGTAGCCCAGTGCTGCAAGCAGCGGTAGCGCGACGCCGGCGGCGAGCGCGAGATTGGCCTTGGTGACGAAATTCCACCAACCGAAGTAAGCGCCCGCGCCTTGGCGCGACGCCGACACCTGGTCCGCCAGAATCGACGGCGGCAACGCCAGATCGGCCCCCAGCGCCAAACCGGAGAGCACGCAGATCGCCGAAAACGTGTCCAAATCGCCGGCACCGACGGTCACCGCCCACACGAAGGCAAGCATCGCCACGCCCATCGAGATCATCCACGCGCTCACCTTGCCGATGCGTCGCGCGGTCGCCACCCACAGCGGCAGACTGAGCGCGCCAGCGCCGAAATACAGCGCTAACAACATACCGGCCGAATCGGGCCGCTGAACGACGTCCTCGACGAAGAACAGCACGGTCGAGGCCGGCACCGCGGCGGCCGTGCCACCGAGCGCAAACACCACCAGCAGCCGGGCGAAGGGCGCATCCGTGATCGCTTCGCGCAACGCCTCCAGTCCGCGACGCCGATGACCACCGACCGGCGCCTCGCACCTCACACGGCCCAGGGTCACCAGCGCGGTGACAATCACCAGCGGCGCAAACAACATACCGAGTCGTGCCAGTCCTGTACTCGTGCTGTCGGCCAGCATCGCTGGCAGCATCGCGGCCAGCAGCACCCCGACCAGCCCGAAACCCTCGCGGCTAGCGACCACGCGGGTGCGGTCGTTGGGCGTGGGGGCCAGTTCCGCGCCCCACGCGTTGTAATTAATGCTCGACAGCGAATAGCCGGCATAGGCAATCAGCAGGAACACCATCAACCAGGCCATACCGGCGCCCGAAGGCGGCATCAGCAACCCGGCGACGCCCACCACCAGCAATGGCAAACCGGCCAGAATCAATCCACGCCGACGCCCGACGCGATCGCTGAACCAGCCGATCAGCGGATCTGCGACCGCATCCACGGCGCGCGCGGCGAGCAGGCCCGCCCCGACCCACGCCAGTGGCAGACCCAGGTCATCCGCGTAGAGCTTGGGCACATGCACGTAAAGCGGCAGTGCGGCAAAGGCCAGCGGCAGGCCGAGCACGCCGTAGGCCAGCACCATCGGTCGCGGCAGTGCACTCATGGCGCCGTCTCGCCCAGCAATCCAGCGCGCAGTCGTGGCTCACGCGTTCGCGGATCGAGCCAGATGCCGAAGAACACGTCGGCAAACTCATCCCCGGCCACTGCCGACGTTTCGCGTCCGAGATGGAAGAAACGCACACCCGAGGCGTCACGCACGGCCACCAGCACATCACCCGACGTCACGTCGGGAAAGGCCAGCGCCAAGGCGTCACGCCAGCGCTCAGGCTGCGTTGCGCCCAGTCGTTCGAGTTCGTCGAGCGTAGTGGTCACCAGCCGTTCAGAGGAAACGTCGCGCGCATAGCGAATCGCCAAGGCTTCCGCGGGTGCGTCGTCGGCCACCTGGCGTCGCCACAGCGCCGCTTCGTAAACGCGCCAGCCAAGAAAACGCATGTCGCCGTTGCCCACCAGTTGCCAAGGCGATCCGGTTTGCATCGCTTGCGGCAACGGCACCGTCGCCGTTGCAGGGGCAACCAGTGCCGCGACCAAGCCGACGAGACACATCAGGCGCAACACGTTCAGCATTTCAGATCGCAGCCCGCATGCGCGAAACGGAAATGACCGACGTCCACATCGCCCGCCAAAAATCCCGCTTCGCAATAGGCCAGATAGAAATGCCACAGGCGGGTGAAACGCGCATCGAATCCGAGGGCGCGTACCGCGTCATGCTGAGCGGCAAAGGTGGCGTCCCAATGACGCAGGGTGCGCGCGTAGTCCTCGCCGAACATCTCGCAGCCAGTCGGCTGAAGCCCGGCCGCGCGGGCGCCCGCATCGATGCGTGTCGGGCTGGGCAGCATGCCGCCGGGGAATACGTAGCGTTGAATAAAATCCGTGCCGCGCCGATAGCGCGCAAACAGCGCGTCATCAATTGTGATCGACTGGATGACGGCATTCCCGCCTGGCTTGAGGCAGCGCGCCAGGGTCTGAAAATACGTCGGCCAGAAGCGCTCGCCGACCGCCTCGATCATCTCGATCGACACCACATGGTCGTACTGACCGCGCACATCGCGGTAGTCGCACAGTTCGAACAGCGCCGCATCCGACCAACCACCCTGCGCGGCGCGTGCGATGGCGTATTCGCGCTGCGACGGCGACAGCGTCAGCCCCAGCACGGAGCAGCCGTAATCGCGCGTCGCCACCTCGGCAAAGCCGCCCCAGCCGCAGCCGATCTCCAGAATGCGCTGCCCGGGTCGCACGTCGAGCGCATCGAGGATGCGCCGGTACTTGCGCTGCTGCGCCGCCGCCAGATCCGTCTCGCCGGGCGCGAAACAGGCGGCCGAGTAAGTCATCGTCGGATCGAGCCAGAGACGATAAAAGTCGTTGCCGAGGTCGTAATGCGCTTCAATGTTGCGCCGCGATCCGGCACGAGTGTTCGCGCGCGCCGCATGCCACAGCCGATACGCGAACAAGCGCCACGCACGGCCATACACGGCGCGGCCGAGGTTGGCGCGGTTGCGTGCCAACCAGGTGAGTAACGCGGGCAGATCGTCACAGTGCCACTCGCCATCAATCCAGCTCTCGCCCAGACCGATGTCGCCGGTGGCGAGGAGGCGGTCGAACATCGCCAGATCCTTGACCATCCAGTGCGCCACGATATCGCCGCGCCCCACCTTGGTGGTGCCGGCGCCGGGCAGCGAAATGACCACGCTGCCGCCATCGAGGCCGTCAAGCAGCCGAAGAATCTCCGTGACGCGACGTGGCAACGCTGCTCCGGTGTGCGGCAGACGTCGCCCGAGTGAGGTTTCGCCGATATTCATGTGCTGATGTCCTCCAGCGGGGGAACGGGTTTGCGGAAAAAAGGCACGCGCTTGCGCCACAAGCGCCATGCCTGGGCGTGGATGCGCAGCATCACCAGCGCGGTCATCGCGGGATGGCGCCACAGCCAGCGACGCATGGCGGCGGCATCGAGCGGTTCGATCGGGCCCTGAAGACAGGTCGATAGCACGCGCGCGCCCTCGTCCCAGAAATCAACATGGATGCGGCTGTGCTGCGCCGATTCGACAAAGCGAAATCGGTATTCGCCACGCACCGGCAGAAAGGGCGAGACGTGAAAAACCTTGCGCGCCAGCAACACATCGTCGGCGCCGATCGGTGCGCCATCGTCGTGGGCGGCGACGTAGCTGTGGCGCTCGCCGAAGGTGTTGTTCACCTCGGCCACCACCACGCGCAGCACGCCCGCGCGGTCATGGCACAGCCAGAAGCTGACCGGGTTGAAGACATAGCCAAACAGACGCGGAAAGGTCTGCAGCACGATTTCGCCATCGGCCACGCGATCGAACCCGCGCCCCGTCAGCACGCCGCGCACCCAGGTGCGCGGGTCGCCTCCGTCGCCCTTGCCGTGATCGGAAAAACGCAGGCTGAACACATTGCGCCGGTCGATTCCAAGCAAGGGCACATGCAAGCTGTCGAGCTGCGACAACGGCAGGCGCAGACAGGCCAACGGGTAGGTGAACCGATGCGTCGTCGGTGCATGGCGCGCATGCATCACGGAGCCGAAGATCACACCGGGGGCGAGGCGCGCGGGCGTGTTCATGCAGCCACCGGCACGCGCGCCGCGGCGTGTTCCCACGGGATCGCCACGCCAAAGGCTTGCGCCATATCCACCGCCGAGCGCAGTCCGTCTTCGTGAAAGCCGTAGCCGGTCCACGCACCGGCAAACCAGCAGCGCTTCTGACCTTGTGCGGCGGGCAACCAGCTTTGCGCTTCCACCGCGAGACGGTCGAACACCGGGTGGGCGTATTCGATGCGCTTGATGACATGCTCGTCGCGCGGCGGTTCGGCCGGGTTGAGCGAAACCATCACTGGACGCTCGAAAGGCAGCGGTTGCAGCCGATTGATGAGATAGGTCACCGACACCGGCGCATCGCCCTCAGAACCCTCAGCGCCCTCGCCCGTCATGTAGTTCCACGCCGCCCACAGGCGCTCGCGGCGCGGTAGCAGGCGACGATCGGTATGCAGATACGCGATGTTGGGTTGATAGCGCACGGCCTCCAGCACCGCCGCTTCAGCACGCGTCGCCTGATTGCCGAGAATGCGCCGTGCCTGGTCGCTGTGACAGGCGAATACCACTGCGTCGAAGGCTTCGGTGCCGGCGTCTGTCACCACCTGGGTCGCCGCATGTGGCTTACGCACCACGGCGCGCACCGGGCTTGCCAGCCGGATATCGGTGAGGTCGGTCGCGAGGCGTCGCACATAGCTGCGGCCGCCGCCGCGCACGGTCAGCCACTGCGGTCGATCAAAAATCTGCAACAGACCGTGATTGCGGCAGAAGCGAACAAAGGTGCTCAGCGGATACGCCAGCATGCTGCGTGTCGGGCACGACCAAATCGCCGCCGCCATTGGCAACAGGTACCAGTTGCGGAATGGCGCACTGTAGCCCCGTGAATCGAGAAACTCACCCAGCGTGAGTGCGCTGTCTGCGTCGCGTGCGGCGTGCGCGCTCGCCTCGCGGTTGAAGCGCACGATGTCGGCCACCATGCGCAGAAAGGCCGGGCGGCGCAGGTTTTCCGCCTGACCGAAGAGCGTCGCCAGCGAGGTTCCGGCCCATTCGATGTCGGGCGTTTTGAGGCTCACCGCAAACGACATTTCGGACGCCACCGAGTCCACGCCGACATGCTCGAACAGCGCGCACAAATTGGGATAGGTCTGCCGGTTGAAGACCAGGAAGCCGGTATCCACTGGTGCTTCAAAGCCATCCAGTTCAACGTCCACCGTGTGCGTGTGACCGCCCAGTTCAGCTGCCGCTTCAAACAACGTGACGTGATAGCGCTCGCGCAATAACCAGGCCGTCGCCAGTCCGGCGATGCCGCTGCCGATCACCGCCACGCGCTGGCCCGGCAGGGGTACGAAATCTTCCGTGTCTCGCAGATTCATTGCGCACCCTCGCTGGCGGCAAGCACGTCACCGGAACTGCCGAGCGCGTTCACGCTGGCGGCGTCGATGAATTCCACCGCATTGCCGCCGCCATCACGCACATAGCAGGAGCGCGTGCCGTCCCGGTGTGGTGTAAGTTCGCCGAAATCGTTGGCGTCGTCGCGCACAAAAGCCAAGTGCGGCGGATGGTCGCCGGGCCGGACCAGCGCCAGCAGAATGTTGTCGAAGGCCAGCAGCGCCCAGCTCGCGTCCCGGTGGCGCACGGCGCAATCGAAGTGATTGCGATACCACTCGACCGTTTCGCCGAGCTTCGGCGTTTCCAGCGCAATGTGGTGGATCCGATCCATTACGGCGCCTCCCCAAGCAAGCGTTCGATCGCAGTGGTCAGCTCGCCGTCCTCTGGGCGCACGTTGCTGGCGAAGGCGAGCACATGGGCGCCCTGTCGATCGATCAGGTATTTGTGGAAATTCCAGCCAGGCGCTTCGCCGGTCTGCGTTTTGAGCGCGCGGTAAAACGGGTGCGCATCCGGCCCGCTCACCTGCGTTTTGGCGTGCAGAGGAAATTTCACGCCGTAGGTTGTCTCGCAGAAATCCTTGATCTGCTTGGCCGAACCCGGCTCCTGGCCGCCGAAATCGTTCGATGGGAAGCCCACCACCACCAAACCGCGCGGCCCGTATTTTCGATGCAGTGCTTCGAGGCCGTCATACTGCGGAGTGAATGCGCAACGGCTCGCCGTATTTACCACCAGCACAACTTTGCCGGTGTATGCACACAGGCTCTCCGGCGCACTGCCGATCAAGGGCTTGAACGGATGGTCGAGCAGTTTGGGACATGCGGCGTTAGCCGCGGCGGACGATACGGACAGCAGGATCGCCAGCGCAGCGAAGCGCACGAATCGATCGAAGGGTTTTGACATGACTACCACCCCCGATGCAGCGTCAGCATCGT
>CBDTZF010000005.1:0-21646 GCA_965364825.1 uncultured Rhodocyclaceae bacterium
CGCGGATCGCCGGAATTGGGCGGCGCCTCGCCCGCCTCGCTGGCGCGAAACGGGTTGATGTCGAGCCCACCGCGTCGGGTGTAGCGCGCCCACACCGCCAGCCGCGTTGGCGCGCAGCGCGTCAGCACGTCCATGAAGATGCGTTCGACGCACTGCTCATGAAATTCGTTGTGTTCTCGGAACGAGACGATGTAGCGCAGCAGCCCGGCGCGATCGATCGGCGCGCCGGCGTAGCGGATGTACACCGTGCCCCAGTCGGGCTGGCCGGTGACCAGGCAGTTGGACTTGAGCAGATGCGAGACGAGCGTGTCGTCCGCCGCCTCCGCCGCCTCGTCCACGCGCAGATGCTGTGGCGCCGGATGGTAGTCGGTGATGTCGACGTCGATGTCGTCGATCAGCGTTCCGTCCAGCGTCGCCACGCTCCGCGTGCCGGCATCGAGCGAAGTCACTTGCACCGCGACCGGCGCACCCGCGGCGGCCGACAGATCTTGCGCGATGCGCGCCTCGACCGCCGACATCGACGCAAAGTGCGTGCCGTTATAGCTGTTGAGATAGAGCTTGAGCGATTTCGATTCGACCAGCCGGGGTGATTCGACCGGCACGCGAAACACCCCCATGGCGACCACCGGCTTGCCTTTGGGGTTGAGCCACGACAGCTCGTAGGCATTCCACAGATCCTCGCCCACGAAGGGCAACGTATCGCCGACGCCGATTTCGACGCGTTTGGGCGCGCGGTCGAGCAGATACAGCAACTCGGGTGCGTAGGTGTTGCGATAGGCGCTCGGCTTGCCCAGCGGCGAGGCCTGGACGCCATCCGGCGAGAGGGGATCGGTCATGCGAGTGTGTCAGCTCAAGGCAGAAGGGACAGGCCCGATTATAATCGGCCACCTGCTCAGCGTGTGCCCGCCCGATGACCGCTTCCGCCGTCGCCTATTTTCGCCCGCCCCGCCTTTCATGGCGCTTTGTTTCGGTGTGGGCGCGCAACTACCGCGTGTGGCGCAAACTCGCCGTGCCGTCCTTGCTGGGCAATCTGGCCGACCCGATGATTTACCTTTTCGGGCTCGGCTACGGACTCGGCGCGTTGGTGAAGACGGTGAGCGGCATTCCCTATGTCAATTTTCTCGCCGCCGGCATGGTGTGTTTCTCGACCATGAACACGGCCAGTTTCGAGGCCCTCTATTCGGCCTTCTCGCGCATGCACGTGCAACGCACCTGGGAGAGCATCATGAATGCGCCGTTGGCGCTCGATGACGTGGTGCTGGCCGAACTGGTGTGGGCCGCCACCAAAGCGACGCTGTCGGGCAGCGCGATCCTCGCCGTGGTGGCGCTGTTCGGTTTTACCCACAGTGCGCTGGCGCTCGGCATCATCCCGCTCATTTTCCTCATCGGTCTGACTTTCTCGGCGATGGGGCTGGTCGTCACCGCGCTGGCGCCCAACTACGACTTTTTCATGTACTACTTCACCCTGTTCGTGACCCCGATGGCGCTGCTCTCCGGCGTGTTTTTCCCGCTCGAACAGCTCCCCGCCGCGCTGCAGAACGCTGCGCTTGTGCTGCCGCTGGCACACGCGGTGGCAATCGCGCGGCCGCTCATGCTCGGGCAGTGGCCGGCCGATGTGCTGCTGCACCTCGCCGTACCTGCCGTTTACGCGGTGACCGGCTTCTGGCTGGCGGTGTCGATCACCCGTCGCCGCCTGCTCAAGTGAGATTGCCATGAAAGATGATGTTCTTCTCGTGCTCACCACACTGCCTGACGAAGCCAGTGCGCGCGCGCTCGCCAGCCACCTGGTGGATGCGCAACTGGCGGCCTGCGTGAACTTGCTCGCGCCGGCCACCTCGGTGTTCCGATGGGAGGAAAAAGTGAGCAGCGAGACGGAGATTCCCGCCCTCATCAAGACCACGCAATCGCGCTACGCCGCGCTCGAAGCGGCGATTCGCGCGCAGCATCCGTATGAACTTCCGGAGATCATTGCAGTCCCTGTGACACACGGCCTGCCTGCCTACCTCGACTGGGTGCGCGCCGAAACACACCCCAGAGAAACTTGAACCCACAATGAACCGCCTGCTCGCCCCCGTTTTCGGCCTGCTCATCGCACTCGCCTTGATCGCCCCGGCGACGGCACAGGAACTGATACCGCCTGAGCAAGCCTTTCGCGCCAGCGTGCGCACGCTGGCGCCCGACCAGCTCGAAGTGCGCGTCGACATCACCGATGGCTACTACCTCTACAAGAACAACTTCCAGTTCCGCAGCGAGCCGGAAAGCGTCGTCGCGGGCACGCCGTCCTTGCCGCCGGGCAAGAAGCATAACGACGAATTCTTCGGCGAAGTAGAAACCTATCGCGACGCGGTGGTATTCACCCTGCCGGTAAGTGCGCCGGCCGACGTCTCGCAGTTCGAACTCACCGTGATCAGCCAGGGCTGTGCCGACATCGGCGTGTGCTTTCCCCCCCACCCGCAGTATCTCCCGGTTGACCTGACCCGCACCGCGGCACCCGCCAGCGCCGGGCTGCTCGCTCGACTGGGCATCAGCAATGATGACCCGCCGGCCATCGACACGCCGGCGACGGCGCGCCCGGCGAGCGTACCGAGCGGCGACGAAAGCAGCCGCATCGCCGGTCTGTTCGACCAGCAGAGCCTGCCGCTGGTGCTGCTGTCGTTTTTCGGTTTCGGGCTGCTGCTGTCGTTCACACCCTGCACTTTCCCGATGATTCCCATCCTCTCGGGCATCATCGTCGGCCAAGGTCACAAGATCACCAAGACGCGTGCCCTGGTGCTGTCGCTGGTCTATGTGCTGGGCATGGCGGTGACCTACGCGCTGGCCGGCGTCGCCGCGGGCCTGTCGGGCACGCTGCTGTCGGCCGCGCTGCAGAATGCCTGGGTGCTGGGCGGCTTTGCGCTGCTCTTCGTGGTCTTGTCGCTGTCGATGTTCGGCTTCTATGAATTGCAGTTACCCACCGCCTTGCAAAGCCGTCTCTCCGACACCGCCAGCCACAAACAAGGCGGTGCGCTGGGCGGCGTGGCGATCATGGGCGTGCTCTCGGCGCTCATCGTCGGCCCGTGCGTGGCGGCACCGCTGGCCGGGGCGCTGCTTTATATCGCGCAAACCGGCGACGCCGTGCTGGGTGGCGTCGCGCTGTTCGTGATGGCGCTCGGCATGGGCGCCCCGCTGGTCGCGGTCGGCGTGGCCGCGCGCTCGGTACTGCCCAAGGCCGGCCCTTGGATGGAAGGGGTCAAGAAAGCCTTTGGTGTGATTCTGCTCGGCGTCGCCGTGTGGTTGATCTCGCCGGTGGTGCCGGCGATCGTGCCGATGCTGGCGTGGGGCGCGCTGCTGGTGTTCTCGGGCATCTTCCTGCACGCGCTCGATCCCCTGCCCAATCACGCGCGCAATTGGCAACGCTTCTGGAAAGGCATCGGCGTGATCGCGCTGATCACCGGTGGCGCCATGCTGATCGGCGCGCTCGGCGGCTCGCGCGATCCGCTGCAACCGCTCGCCGCGCTGCGCAGCACGCAGGCTGCGACGGTGAATACTGCGCCGCAATTTGAGAGAGTCGTTTCGGTGGCCGCGCTGGACGCGCGCATCGCCGCCGCGACGCAGCCGGTGATGCTTGACTTCTATGCCGACTGGTGCGTCTCGTGCAAGGAAATGGAGCGCTTTACCTTCAGCGACCCCGGCGTTCAGGCGCGCATGGGCCGGATGCTGCTGCTCAAGGCCGACGTCACCGCCAACAACGCCGACGACCAGGCATTGCTCAAGCGCTTCGGCCTGTTCGGCCCACCGGGCATCATATTCTTCCGGCCCGGCGGAGAGGAAGTCACCGGTCAGCGCGTCATCGGCTTCATGCCCGCAGACGATTTCAGCCGCCAACTCGATCGCGCCCTCGGCAGCTAAGCGGCGTCAACGAAGCCACACGGGCGATCCCGCAACGATCAAATCGCTTAGAATGCGTGGTTTGCTGCCTGATCGAGACCCGCATGTTTTCCGGCATCGTGGCCGCCGTCGGCCGAATCGAATCGCTCGCCGCACTTGAAGATGGCGTCCGCCTGACCGTCCATACCGGCGCGCTCGGCCTGGATGACGTCGCGATCGGCGACAGTATTGCCAACAACGGCGTGTGCCTCACCGTGGTAGCGACCGACGGCGCGCTGGCGGAGTTCGACGTCTCGCGCGAATCGCTCAGCTGCACCGTCGGCCTCGACGCGGCGGGCAGCGAAGTGAATCTGGAAAAAGCATTGCGTGCCGACGACCGCCTCGGTGGCCATTTGGTCACCGGGCATGTGGACGGCGTGGGCGAGGTGCGCAAGTTTGCACCCGTCGGCGAAAGCCACGAACTGGTCATTCGCGCGCCGCGCGAGCTGGCCGGCTACATCGCGCGCAAGGGGTCGATCACCGTCAACGGCGTCAGCCTGACCGTCAATGCCGTCGACGGCACGGATTTTTCGATCAACCTGATTCCGCACACCGTCGAGGTGACAACGCTCAAGCATCTGCAGGCGGGCAGCCGCGTGAATCTGGAAATCGACATCATCGCCCGTTACGTCGAGCGCATGCTGAGCTGGCGCGACGCGCAGGCCTGAACACATTGCCCCAAGGGCAAGGAGAGCACCGTGAGCGCATTGGCGCCGATCACTGAAATCATCGAAGACATGCGCGCCGGCCGCATGGTCGTGCTGGTGGACGAGGAAGACCGCGAGAACGAGGGCGATCTGGTGCTCGCCGCCGAGCATGTGACGGCCGAGGCGATCAATTTCATGGCCAGATTCGGCCGCGGCCTGATCTGCCTGACACTGACCGAAGCGCGCTGCGCGCAGCTCGGCCTGGGGCAGATGGCGCACAGCAACAAGAGTTCGCACGGCACCGCGTTCACGGTGTCGATCGAAGCGGCGCAGGGCGTGACCACGGGCATTTCGGCGGCCGACCGCGCGCGCACCATCGAGGTCGCGGTGGCACGTCACGCCAAACCGGCGGACATCGTGCAACCGGGCCACATTTTCCCGATCATGGCGCGCCCGGGCGGGGTGCTGATCCGCGCCGGCCATACTGAAGCCGGCTGCGATCTGGCGGCCATCGCCGGGCTCGAGCCGTCGTCGGTGATCTGCGAGATCATGAACGATGACGGCACCATGGCGCGCATGCCCGATCTGGTGCCCTTTGCCAAGGCCCACGGGCTCAAGATCGGCGCGATTCGCGATCTGATCGAATACCGTGCATCCACCGAACGCCTGATCGAGCGCGTCGCCGAAAAAACAGTCGACACCGCCTACGGCCCGTTCCGTCTCGGCGCTTATGAGGACACCACCTCCGGCGACGTGCATCTGGCCATGTCCTGTGGCGAAATCACGCCCGACACAGAATCGCTGGTGCGGGTGCACGAGCCGATTACGGTGATTGATTTTCTCGACAGCAGCAGCGGCCGCCACAGCTTTCCGGTCGATGCCGCGCTCAAGGCCATCGCACACGCCGGCCGCGGCGCGCTGATCATGTTGTACCGTCCGCAAAGTGGCCGCGATATGCTTGCCCAACTCACCAGCGGCACCACCACGGCGCCACCCGCGCTCAAGTGGGATCCGCGGCTTTTCGGTGTCGGCGCACAGATTTTGCGCGAACTCAATGTGGGCAAGATGAAACTGCTCGCCAGCCCGCGCCGCATTCCCAGCATGACGGGCTTCGGCCTCGAAGTGACCGGCTACGTGCCGACCGACGACCTCGACACCCTCTGACGAAGCGCTGAAGAAATGAGCGAGCGGGATGAAGCGCAAGGCGCGCGGCGCACCGCGACTGAGACATATCAATGCGATAGGCGAGTGAGCGAGCACCGTGCAACGCCACATTCGCCCGTGCAGCCATTTATTCAGCACTTCCCTAACGCTGACACCGGAATTTCAGGATAAAACATGCCTCGCTTTGAAAACATCACCGAAATTGCCCCTGACCTCAACGGCGAAGGCCTGCGCATCGGCCTCGTCATGGCCCGCTTCAATCAGGATGTGTGTGAGGGGTTACTGTCGGCGTGCACGGCTGAGCTCAAGCGCCTCGGCGTCGCCGAACAAGACATGCTGATCACCACTGTTCCCGGCGCGCTGGAGATTCCGCTGGTGCTGCAAACGCTCGCCGGCACCGAGCGCTACGACGCGCTGGTGGCGCTCGGCGCAGTGATCCGCGGCGACACCTATCACTTCGAGATCGTCTCCAACGAAATGGCCGCCGGCATCAACCTTGTCGGCCTCGATACCGGCGTGCCGATCGCCAACGGCGTGCTGACCACCGAGGACGACGATCAGGCACTGGCGCGCATGCAGGAGAAGGGTACCGACTGCGCCCGGGCGGCCGTTGAGATGGTGCATCTGCTTCGCGCGGTCAGGGCATGAGCAGCAAACCAGCGCGCCGGCGCGCGCGCGAATTCGCATTGCAGGGCGTCTACCAGTGGCTGCTGTCGGGCAGTGATATCGCTCCGATCGAGGATCAGACGGCCCACACCACGGGCTTCGAACAGGCCGACGCGGTGCTCTTCAAGACCTTGCTGCGCGGCACGATTGGTTCGGCGAACGCACTCGAAGCGCACTTTTCTCCGTTTCTGGATCGTCGTGTGGCGCAACTATCACCGATCGAGCGCGCGGTGTTGCTGCTCGCCACCTACGAACTCTCGGAGCAGATCGAGGTGCCCTACAAAGTGGTCATCAACGAAGCCATCGAACTCACCAAATCGTATGGCGGCACCGATGGTCACCGCTTCGTCAATGGCGTGCTCGACAAGGTCGCCGGGCAATTGCGCGCGACCGAAGTGGCGGCGCGCAAGGCCGCCAAGGGCGCCTGACGCCGCCTGCGACCGGGTTGCCCACAGTAGCCACGACGCCCGATTTCTGCCATGACTTCCGAATTCGATCTCATCCGCCAGTACTTTTCGCGCCCCACCCGCCACACCGATCTGGCCGGCGGTGACGATGCCGCGCTGCTGCGTCCGACCGAGGGCCACCAGCTCGTGATCGCCGCCGACATGCTGGTCGAGGGGCGGCACTTTCTCGTCGACGCCGACGCGGAATCGCTGGGCTGGAAAAGCCTCGCGGTCAATGTCTCGGATATCGCCGCGATGGCCGCGACGCCACGCTGGGCGCTGCTCTCGCTGGCGCTTCCCGAGGTTGACGCGGACTGGCTGAAGGCTTTCGCGACGGGCTTTTACGCCTGCGCCGACGCATTTGGCGTCGACCTGGTCGGCGGCGACACGACACGCGGGACACGCAACCTGAGCGTGACCATTTGCGGCGAAGTGCCGACCGGCGCGGCCGCGCGGCGTGATGGCGCGCGGGTTGGCGACGACCTGTGGGTGTCGGGCCAGCCGGGGCGCGCCGTGCTGGCGCTGTGGCATTTGCGTGATGCGCTGCCGCTCGACGCCGGCCATCGCGACGCGTGCCTGCAGGCCATGCACCTTCCACAACCGCGGGTGGCACTCGGCGCAGGATTGCGCGGCATCGCCAGCGCGATGCTCGATGTCTCCGACGGTCTGCTCGGCGATCTCGGCCATATGCTTGATGCCAGCGAGGTCGGCGCCGAGGTTTTCGCCGACGCGCTGCCGCTGGCCACGCTGATCGACGCCTGCGGCGACCCGGCACGCGCGCAACGCGCCTGCCTGAGCGGCGGCGACGACTATGAACTGCTGTTTAGCGCGCCGCCCGCGAAACGCTCGATGTTGCGCGCACTGAGCGAATCACTCGATCTGCCGCTGCACCGCATCGGCGCTATCGTGCCGACGGCCGACGGCCTCACGCTGCGCGATGCCGCGGGCGGAAAACAGGGGATTGCACGCCGCGGCTTCGACCACTTCGCCGCCGACACCTGAGCACGTCGCGTCTATACTGGCCGCTCACGCCGCCACCGTTACGATGATGCGTCCGACAGTCCGCTTTCTGCTCGCCCATCCCGCCCATTTCGTTTCTCTTGGCTTTGGCTCGGGGCTATCGCCCGTCGCCCCCGGCACGGCGGGAACGCTGGCCGCATGGCTGCTCTATCCGCTTTTGCGCGCGCCCCTCGCCGACAGCATGTTTCTGCTGCTGCTGGGCGTCGGATTCGCGTACGGGATCATTGCCACCGATCGCACCGGGCGGGCGCTGGGCGCATCCGACCCCGGCGCGATCGTGTGGGACGAAATGGTGCCCTTCTGGCTGATCCTCTTTTTCACCCCGCCGACGCTCGCCTGGCAAGGCGCCGCGTTCATCCTGTTCCGCCTCTTCGACATCGTCAAACCGCCGCCGATCGGCTGGGCGGACCGCCGCGTCAAGGGCGGTCTCGGCGTCATGCTCGACGATGTCATCGCCGCCGGCTATACGCTGCTGGTGCTCGCCCTGGCGGCACGCTGGCTGGCACCATGAACACTGAACTCGAACGCATCGCCGCCGACATCGGCCAGTGGCTGCTGGCGCGCGGCTGGCGGCTGACGACCGCCGAATCGTGCACCGGCGGCGGCATTGCCGAAGCCGTGACCTCCGTCAGCGGCAGCTCGGCGTGGTTCGACTGCGCCTTCGTCACCTACTCCGACGCGGCCAAAACGCGGCTGCTCGGCGTGCCCGCAGAAGCACTCGAACGCCACGGCGCGGTGAGCGAAACCGTGGTTGCACATATGGCGCGCGGCGCGCTCGAACATTGCGAGGCGCAGGTCGCCGTCGCGGTCTCTGGCATTGCCGGCCCGACCGGTGGTACGCCGACCAAACCGGTCGGCATGGTGTGTTTTTCGTGGCGCTGGCCGGATCGCCCCGCACAGAGCGAAACCCTTGTTTTCAAAGGCGATCGCGCCGCCGTTCGACGTCAGACAGTGTTCCACGCGCTGCGCGGCATATGTCACGAAGCTGACTGAGCCAGTGTTCGCGCGAACCGACGCACACGCAAACTCTATGCCATAATTCCCGGCGATAAATCGCAAGGACATAATCAATGGACGACAACAAGGCCAAAGCCCTCTCCGCCGCGCTCGCGCAGATTGAGAAACAGTTCGGCAAGGGCTCGATCATGCGCATGGGCGATGGGCAGATCATGCGCGACATCGAGGTCGTGTCTACCGGTTCGCTGGGCTTGGACATTGCCCTCGGCCTGGGCGGTCTGCCCCGCGGCCGGGTGGTCGAAATTTACGGGCCGGAATCGTCGGGCAAGACAACGCTCGCGCTGCAGGTGATCGCCGAAATCCAGAAACTCGGCGGCGCGGCGGCCTTCGTCGATGCCGAACACGCGCTCGATGTCGGCTATGCGGAAAAACTCGGCGTCAATATCGACGATCTGCTCATCTCGCAGCCGGACACCGGCGAACAGGGACTGGAAATTACCGACATGCTGGTGCGTTCGGGGGGCGTGGACATCGTCGTGATCGACTCCGTCGCCGCACTCACCCCGAAAGCCGAAATTGAAGGTGAGATGGGTAATCAACTCCCCGGTCTGCAGGCTCGGCTGATGTCTCAGGCGCTGCGCAAGCTGACCGGCAACATCAAGCGCACCAATACCATGGTGATCTTCATCAACCAGATCCGCATGAAGATCGGCGTCATGTTCGGCAGCCCGGAAACCACCACCGGAGGCAATGCGCTCAAGTTCTACGCGTCGGTGCGCATCGACATCCGCCGCATCGGCACAATCAAGAAAGGCGACGAAGTCACCGGCTCGGAGACGCGCTGCAAGGTGGTCAAGAACAAGATCGCCCCGCCTTTCAAACAGGCGCACTTCGACATTCTTTACGGCTCCGGCATTTCACGTGAAGGCGAGATCATCGACCTCGGTGTGGAGGCCAAGATCGTCGACAAGGCGGGGTCGTGGTATTCCTACGGCGGCGAAAAAATCGGCCAGGGCAAGGACAATACGCGCGAATTCCTCAAGGGAAACCCGGCGCTCGCGCGCGAAATCGAGAACAAGGTGCGCGACAGCTACGGCATGCCGGCACTGCCACCGCAGGAAAAAGCCGCCGAGACACCCACCGAAGCCTGACGCGCGGATGAGCGATGCGCTCAAGGCGCGGGCCTTGCGACTGCTCTCGATGCGGGAACACAGCCGCGCCGAACTGGCGCGCAAGCTCGGCGCCGCAGCGGGCGATGGGAACGATGGGGACGGCGCTGCACTCGACGCGCTGCTCGATCGCCTCGAAGAAATCGACCTGCTCTCCGATGTGCGCTTCGCCGAGAGCTACGTACGCAGCCGCCAGGATCGCATTGGCACGCAGCGGCTGCGCCTGGAACTCAAACAGCGCAGCGTCGCCGACGCGGTCATTGAAGCGGCGTTGGCATCGGAGGTCGGCGCCGACGATGCCGCCCGTGCCCACTCCGTGTGGCAAAAGAAGTTCGGCACGCTGCCGGCCAATGCACGGGAATGGGCAAAACAGGCGCGATTCCTTCAAGGGCGCGGCTTTGCGGCCGATATCATTCACAGGATATTGAAAGATCGCCACGATGAGTCTGCTTGAAGTCTCCGGGTTACAAAAAAAATACAAATCGCGCACTGTGGTGCACGACGTAGCGTTCGACGTCGACATCGGTGAAGTGGTCGGCCTCCTCGGCCCCAATGGCGCTGGGAAAACGACCTGCTTCTACATGATCGTCGGCCTCGTCGCTGCTGACGGCGGCGAGATCACACTCGACGGCGCGCGGCTCACCCATCTGCCGATTCATGCGCGTGCCCGCCTCGGGCTGTCGTACCTGCCACAGGAAATGAGCGTGTTCCGCAAGCTCACGGTCGAAGAGAACGTTCGCGCGGTGCTCGAACTGCAGGGGTTGAAGCGCGAGGACATCAGCGCCCGGCTGGAAGAACTGCTCGGCGAGCTGGGCATTGCGCACTTGCGCGACAACATCTCGATTTCGCTTTCCGGCGGCGAGCGGCGGCGCTGCGAGATCGCCCGTGCGCTGGCCACGTCGCCGCGGCTGATCCTTCTCGACGAGCCCTTTGCCGGGGTCGACCCGATCGCCGTGCTCGACATACAGAAAATCATCCGCTACCTCAAGGACCGCGGCATCGGCGTGTTGATCACCGATCACAACGTCCGCGAAACGCTGGGCATCTGCGATCGCGCCTTCATCATCAACGCCGGTGAGGTGCTGGCCAGCGGCACCCCGGCCGACATCGTGCAGAACGACCAGGTGCGGCAAGTGTATCTGGGCGAGCATTTCAGCCTCTGAGGCCGGCCACCGTCATGAAACCGACGCTTCAGCTCAGACTATCGCAACACCTGACGCTCACACCGCAACTGCAGCAGTCGATCAAACTGCTGCAGCTATCGACGCTTGAGCTGAATCAGGAAATCGAGCGCGCGCTGCTCGACAATCCGCTGCTGGAGCGCGACGAAGACGCACCACAGGTCAGCACCGACGCTGACAACAGCGCGCCAGATCGCGACACACCGGCCGAAACCAACGGCGCAGCGGATTCGGCCTTTGACAGCGTCGCCGACTACATCAACGTGGGCAGCGGCAGCACGTCTCGACGCGACGATGACGACGACGATAGCGATTTTCAGTCGTTTCATGCCGCCGAGGTCACGCTGCGCGAGCATCTTGATCAGCAGGTTGCGCTGACGCCGCTATCTGACCGCGATCGCGCGCTGGTGCGCATTCTGATCGAAAGCCTTGACGACGACGGCTACCTCACCCAGTCCCTCGAAGACGCGCTGGAGATGTTCCCGGAAGAAGGCGAGATCACGCTGGAAGATCTGCAGATCGCGCTGCATTACCTGCAGCATCTCGATCCACCCGGCGTGGGCGCACGTTCACCGGCCGAGTGTCTCGCGTTGCAGTTGCGCGGGCTGCGCGCCGATGACACGCACGCGCTGGCGACGCAAATCGTCACAGATCATCTTGAATTGCTCGCACAGCGCGATTTCGTGCGCCTGCGCCGTGCCCTGCAATGTTCGGAAGATTCCCTGCGCGAGGCGCATGCACTGATCTGCAGCCTCAACCCGCGGCCCTGCTCACGCTTCGCCAGCGACGACACGCGCTACGTCATTCCCGACGTGGTGGTACGAAAACGGCAAGGTCGCTGGAGCGCCGCGCTCAACCCCGACGCCATGCCGCGCCTCAAGGTGAATGCACTGTATGCCAAGCTCCTGCAGCAGAACCGAGGCAATAACGGCGATCTGGGCGGACAGTTGCAGGAAGCAAAATGGCTGATCAAGAACGTGCAACAGCGGTTCGACACTATTTTGCGCGTCGCGCAGTCGATCGTTGACCAACAGCGTCAGTTCTTCGATCATGGTGAGGTAGCGATGCGCCCCCTCACCTTGCGGGAAATTGCGGAAGAACTGGAATTGCACGAGTCGACAATCTCCCGCGTTACCACGCAGAAGTTCATGTCCACGCCACGCGGCGTACTGGAGTTCAAATATTTCTTTGGCAGTCATGTCTCGACCGACACCGGTGGCGCGGCATCTTCGACGGCCATCCGGGCACTGATTCGTCAGTTCATCGAGGCCGAAAACAGCAAGAAACCCCTTTCCGACTCGAAAATCGCAGATTTACTCGGCCAGCAGGGCATGGTGGTGGCACGACGCACGGTGGCAAAATACCGTGAGGCACTCAGCATCCCGGCGGTCAGCAAGCGCAAGATGATCTGATAACAGGAGCGATCATGAATCTGAACATCACTGGACATCATGTGGAAGTCACCCCAGCCATCCGCGATTACGTCGGCAACAAGCTCGATCGTGTGATCCGCCACTTTGATAACGTCACCAGCGCAAACGTCATCCTGTCAGTCGAAAAGCTTGCGCAGAAGGCGGAAGTCACTTTGCATGTGCGCGGCAAGGACATCTTTGCCGAAAGCCAGGATGCAGACATGTACGCGGCCATCGATCTGATGACCGACAAACTCGACCGTCAGGTGCTCAAGTACAAGCGCAAGATGCAGGATCATAGCCACGATGCACTCAAGCATCAAAGCCCAACCGAATTGTGAATCCTGCCGCGTCACCCCGACCGCAGCTTGAGGCTATAATGTGCGCATTGCACTGAATGCGATTAGCCTCAAAGCTGCGGCCGGACTGGCCTGATCAGCCGCCGGGCCAGACGAAGTTTCCATGAACCTTATTGCCTCCCTTCTGCCCCCCGAAAACGTACTCGTCGATCTCGACGCAAGCAGTAAAAAGCGCGTTTTCGAGCAGGCCGGCCTGATTTTCGAGAACAATCAGGCGATTGCCCGCAGTACGGTGTTTGACAGCCTCTTTGCCCGCGAGCGCCTCGGATCGACCGGCCTGGGTCAGGGGGTTGCGATCCCGCACGGCCGTATCAAGGGCCTCAAGGAAGCGACCGGGGCGGTCATTCGTCTGGCTGAGCCAATCCCGTTCGACGCCCCCGACGGCAAGCCGGTCAGCCTGATGTTCGTTCTGCTGGTGCCCGAACAGGCAACGGAGCAGCATCTTCAGTTGCTTTCGGAATTGGCACAGTTGTTCAGCGATGCCCAGTTCCGCGAGCGCATCGCCGCCGCGCAAGACGCTGCCGCGGTGCATGCGCTGTTCGTCACCTGGGGTGCCCATGCGGCAGACCAGCCTCACGCGGCTCTTTGACCGGCACCGCGAACGACTTCAGCTCTCTCACGTCGGTGGCAGCCTGGAGCGCACGGTCGCCATCACGCAAGACCGCATCTGGCCGGCAGACCTCGTTGGCCATCTGAACCTCATCCACCCTGACCGTTTTCAAGTACTTGGCCACGCCGAACTCGACTGGGCGCGACGCCAATCGCATGACAAGGTGGCCCACCATGTGCACGAGATTCTCTCGGCACGGCCGCCAGGGATTATCGTCGCCGACGGCTGCGAGGTGCCGGGCATCATCGCCCGTCAGTGCCGTCAGGAAGATGTCGCGCTGTTCACCTCGCCCCTGCCGGCCGCGAGTGTTGTCGACCTGCTGCGCATTTATCTGTCACGCGAGCTGGCTGAACGCACGTCGCTGCACGGCGTTTTCATGGATGTTCTCGGCATTGGCGTCTTCATTACCGGGGATTCGGGCGCTGGCAAATCCGAACTCGCACTCGAACTGATCTCGCGCGGTCACGGCCTGGTGGCTGACGACATGGTCGAATTTTCGCGCATCGCACCCGTCGTGCTCGAAGGGCGCTGCCCCGAGTTACTGAAGAATTTTCTTGAAGTGCGCGGCATCGGTATCCTCAACATCCGTACGATCTTCGGCGAGACGGCCTGTCGTCAGAAGATGCGGCTCAATCTCATTGTCTACCTGCAGCGGCGCCTGCCGGGCGACGACGACCCGACGCGCCTGCCGGTGGAGCGCGAAACACAAGAGATTCTCAGCGTACCGGTGCGCAAGATGATTCTGCCGGTGGCTGCCGGCAGGAACCTCGCAGTGTTGCTTGAAGCAGCCGTGCGCGCGACCATCCTTGAATTGCGCGGCATCGACTCGGCGCAGGAATTCATTGCCCGTCAGCGCGACCTGCTCAACGCCGACAACCCGGAATAGCGTCCGCCGGCACAGCCAGGCCGGAAACACAAAAGGCGCTGCCGCGCCTCTGTTTACCGCCCCGCCCGCTTTTCGGCGAGTTACACGATTTCATAGAACACAAGATCGCGCTCGACTTCCATCGCCGAGAAACCACAGCCGATACGACCCTGCCCGGCAAGCAAAACTTCACCGCGGCGCACGCATTGCTCGCCACCGCCATCACTCGACACAAAGGTGCCGTTGGTGCTCTGATCGACGAGAAAGAACCCTTCACGGCGCCGTTCGATACGCGCGTGCTGGCGCGAAGTGCGCGGATCGATCACGACTACATCGTTCCCCATTTCGCGGCCCAGCAACAGAATCGGCCGCAACTCTTCAACCAGATGAACGTCCTGTTGGTGGCGAATGCGTAGACGTTGCGAAACGCGCGCGGCAGGCGGCACCGAAGTAGCCATGCCGGCGCGCCCGGCCAAGGCATACACCGGCCACTCGAAACCCTCCACACTGAGACCATGTTCGTCGCGCTCGCGAATGAAGTGGCGCGATCCCGAGGAGAGCAGCAGCACCGTCGCGCCGCTGATCAGCGCCTGGCCGGCATGCGCCATGCCCGCAAGACGCATGGCCACGGCCAGCGCCTCGCCGGTGGGCGGTTCGTCCGATTCCATAACCCCGAAGTGCAGACCAATCCGAATACCGAGCCGGACGCCGCGCACGGGCGGCAGGCTGGCGACGCGATCAATCATTTCGTTGGCGGCCAACACGGCGCCGTCACAGCGCTCGAAGGTCGCGCAGATCTCGTCGCAGGCGCGTCGCATCACCTCGCCACCCTGCGCATCGACCGCACGCTCGACGCGATTCATGCTCCGTTCGACGGCCTGGTTCGCCTCGGCCTCGCTCAACAAGGCCGCGAGGCGCTCCTCCCCGACGAGTTCGGCATACATTACGCAAACGTTTCGTTGTTGAGTCATGACGGCTCGTATCGTATCGGCGGTAACTTGGCATCAAATTCATGATCCGCCAGCGGCAGGGCGGGTGCGCGCGCGCGCCCCACGGGCGTCAGGCGGATCGCCACCGGTGAAGGGTCACACGCCGGCGCGAACGGCACGTCATCGAAGGCCACATCCCCCTCGACAACTTTTGTGTCGCGTGTCAGTCCGCGAAAATCGAACAACTCGGAATCGGCAAGATGCGACGGTACAACATGCCGCAACGCCGTGGCGATGGATTCGATGCGGCCGGGGTGCGCCGTATCCCATTGCTGCAGCATCGCCTTGATCTTTTTGCGTTGCGCATTTTCCAGCGAACCGCACAGATTGCATGGAATGATCGGGTAGGCCATAGCGCGCGCAAAACGGACGATATCGCGCTCGACACAATACGCCAGCGGCCGGATGACCACATGCTCACCGTCATCACTCACCAGTTTGGGCGGCATGGCCTTGAGGCGACCACCAAAAAACATATTCAAGAACAGCGTTTCAAGCATATCGTCGCGGTGGTGGCCAAGCGCGATTTTGTTCGCGCCGAGCTCCCGGGCAGTGCGATAGATAATGCCGCGACGCAGCCGTGAGCATAGTGAGCAGGTCGTCTTGCCTTCGGGGATTTTTTCTTTGACGATACTGTAGGTGTCTTCCGTGACGATGCGGAACTCCACGCCGCTGGAATCCAGCCAGGCAGGCAATACCTCAGCGGGAAACCCCGGTTGCTTCTGATCGAGATTCATCGCAATCACGCGAAAATCCACCGGCGCGCGGGCCTTCAGCGCCAGCAGGATCGACAGCAGCGTGTAGGAATCCTTGCCACCGGAGACACACACCATGACGGTGTCGCCATCCTCGATCATGTTGTAATCGGCAATCGCCGCGCCCGCCGCGCGCTCGAGTTTTTTCTTGAGGCGCAGAAAGGTGTTGGAATGGCGACCCTCGGTGGCCGTAACGGTCGGGCAGGAAGATGTCACGTCAAACCTTGCAGTAAAACGTTGAAATTATACTCGGGACGCGCGACGCCTTCCGTCGGGCGCTTGTTACAGATGCGCACTGCGGCCACCATCAACCGCCAGCACCTGGCCGGTCACGTAGATCGCGTCAAACAACAAAAAACGGACTGCTCCAGCTATATCGTCCGGAGACCCTTCAGTCTTGAGCAACGCGTGGTCGACAATCGCCCGGCGTTGCTCCGCTTCGAACTGATCGTCCTCCGGCCACAGCACGGCGCCAGGCGATACACCGTTGACGCGCACCGCCGGCGACAACTCAACGGCCAGCGCCCGCGTCAGCCCAAGCAGCCCGGCCTTGGCGGCGCAATACACCGGATAGCCCGCCAACGGACGCTCAGCGTGAATGTCGATAATGTTTACCACCGCGCCCTTTCGCTCGATTAACGCCGGTGCCGCGGCCTGGGTCAGAAACAGCGGTGCCTTGAGGTTTGACCCGATAAGCTCATCCCACGCCGCCTGGTCAATCGTGCCGATCGGCGTCGGCGCAAAACTGGAGGCATTGTTGACCAGCCCGTCCAGCCGGCCGAAATGCGCCAGCACGGATTCGACAAGGCCGGGAAGCGTCGGGGTATCGAGCAGGTCAGCCGCAAACGTCGCGGCCGACCGCGCCCGCGTCGCATTCAACTCTTCGGCCAGTTGCCTGGCTTCGTCGCGCGACTGACGGTAGTGCAAGGCGACGCTCGCCCCGTCGGCATGTAGCGCGCGCGCGATCGCAGCGCCGACCCGCCGCGCTGCGCCGGTGATGAGAACGACAGGCGCCGATGCACTTGCGGTCACAATCGATCACTCCACTGGAAGGTCAACCTGATCTTTTATCACACCTGCCCCGCCCACACATATCGGCAGCGCGCGACAATCCGCCAGCACGCAGGTAGACTCCGATCTCGTTTTTCTTCAAGCCGACACAATGGACCTGCCGCAGCCCTCCGACGATGCGCTTGCACAAAGCACGGCGCTGACCGCACGCCTGCAAGCGCGCATTGCACACGGCGGCGGCTGGATCAGTTTTGCCGATTTCATGCACGACGCGTTGTATACGCCCGGGCTCGGCTACTACAGCGGCGGCGCGCACAAGTTTGGCGCGGCGGGCGACTTCATCACCGCGCCCGAAATCACACCGCTGTTCGGTCAGGCGCTGGCGGCCCAGGTCGCCGAAATCACCGCGCAAAGTGCCGCCGAGGTCATCGAGGTGGGCGCTGGCACGGGGCACTTGGCGGCCGATCTGCTACTCGCTTTGGAGGCAGTCGATCAGCCCCCGCTTCGCTACCGTATCCTCGAAGTGTCGGGTGAACTGCGCGCGCGCCAGCGCGACACCATCACACAGCGCGCGCCTGCGCTGGCCGCATGTGTCGAGTGGATTGAAGACTTGCCGGACAGTTTCTCCGGCGCGGTGGTGGCTAACGAGGTGCTCGACGTCATGCCAGTGCACCTGCTCGCCTGGCGCGATGGCACGATATTCGAGCGTGGCGTTGCGATCGGGGATGGCGGCGACTTCGCGTGGGCGGATCAGCCGGCGGGCGATCGTGTACAGGCCGCCGCCGATGCGCTCAATGTAACAATACCGGCAAGCGGCGAATACGTCAGCGAACTCAATCTGGCCGCGCCGGCCTGGATTGCCGACTGGGCGCCGCGCCTGAACAAAGGCGCCATTGTGATTGTCGACTATGGCTACCCACGTGCGGAATTCTATTTACCCAGCCGCAGTAGCGGCACGCTGTTGTGCTATTACCGTCATCATGCGCATGGGGATCCTTTTCGCTGGCCGGGGCTCAACGACATTACCGCGTTCGTGGATTTCACTGCTGTGGCAGAAGGCGCCTTCGGTGCCGGACTAAGTATCTACGGGTATACCAACCAGGCCAGATTTCTCTTCAATTGCGGCATTCTCGACCATCTCGCCGCGCGCGGCGAGCAAACCCGACCGGACTACATTCGCGCCGCGCGCGCGGTACAGCGCCTGACCGCACCGCACGAAATGGGCGAGCTGTTCAAGGTGCTTGCGGTCGGTAAAGGGCTGACGGAACCGCTGCTGGGGTTTCGCAGCGGTGATCGCCTTCACGCCTTATAACCCGACAAACTTCAGCGCTGGCTGCGGTACACCGACTCCAGAAAAGCGTCGGCGTCTTCCTCGGCAGCCGGCGAACTGTCCGGCGCATGGGCATCCGGCTCCGGCGCGACGTCCTCCGGTTGTGGTACCCAACCGGCATTCAGAACCTCCTCGTCGTACTCCTCGCCGGCTTCAGCCGCTTTGTCCGTTTTGTCCATCACTTCACCTGCCTATTTGCTCAACACACGAAAAACCCGTTCACACATCCTGCTCACAGGCTCGCCGCCCTGCGCGGGAAAATGCCACGATCCCGTGTTTTCTTTACAGGCTTAGTGTCCCGATCCAGCCATGTATTCGCTTCGCCACCTGCTCCCAGTTGGGTTCGAGCATCATCGCGTGCCCCATGTCCGGTATTATCTCCTCCTCGACGCGATACGTGCTGGCGGTCATGCTGACGAGCGATGGCGGGATGATCTGGTCATGCTGCGCCCCGAGCACGAGCATCGGAACGTCCGCCATCGAGGACACATGCGGCAAATTGAAGAGCGTCATGTCCCAGATGGCACGATGCGATTCGGGATGAAAATGACGGAAGAAGCGCGCGAAATCTTCTTCCGAAACGGGCTGATGGAACATCGCCTCGCGGATCGTGTCCGCGTGCGGCTGGCCACCGCCCATCGTGCTGTTGAGATCCTGTAGCAGGGCCGGTTTGTTCATGATCATCCCGACCGCCGACGACCACAGCCCTTGCGGTGGAACGGAGGCCATCAGCACCACCCCGGGCACTTCGGCACCTTCGAGGTACTTCTGCACCACCATGCCGCCCATCGAATGGCCAACCATGATGGGTGGCGACGTCAACGCGGCGACCACCTCGGTCACGTCGTTAACATAGTCGCTGATGCTGTATTGGTCGAGCGCGTGGCGATCGCGGCTTTTTCCGTGGCCGGACAGCGACAGTGCGTAACAGGCGTATCCCGCCTTGGCAAACCAGGAAAGGAAATGTTCATCCCAGCACCATGCGGCGGTATAGGCGCCATGGACAAAAAGCAAGGGCGTGCGGTGCGCCTTACCCTTCGGGGCCTTGGCAATCACTTCAAGCGCACCAAATCGACTTCGGTTCATTTTCTCTTCCTCACGCAATACAATTCCTCATTTTTTTCACCAGTCCCTTTCGAGCCTGCGGTTTAGATATCAGCAGACAACGGACTCGCGTGCGCTATATAAATGCACGGTAACGCAATTACCCGCAAACTGCCATGCACACGCGGCGCCCTGCAAACGCGACCGCTGGTGGCGTGGAGCGCATACCTCTCTGGACGACGGCCTGACATGATGCTCAAGTGGGTACTGACGATCGTGATCGTGGTCGCGTTGCTCGGTGGTCTGCAACCGCTGCTCAGCCGGCACTTTCGCCTCGGCCACCTGCCGGGCGATGTCACGCTGCAGCGCAGCGGGCGCCGCTGGCATCTTCCATTTACCAGCACCGTCCTCATGTCGCTGCTCGCCTGGCTGATATTGCGCTGGCTGTGAGCGAGGGCGAGCAGGCTCTCACACTCAGCGAGGCCGGACCGCGAATTCGATGTGATCGAGCACTTCGCCGCGCTCGTTGTACAGCGCGAGACGGCGCAGCCCCGCTTCGAGCGAAACCCGGACCTGACCGCCGGTGCCGATCCAGCGCCCGTCAAGCCGCCAGCGCAGGCGTGGATCGTCGCGCGAAGCACGCAGTAAATAGACCTCTCCGACACCGGCATCGACGATCGCGCGCGCACCCGGCGCGACGATGTGCGCCCTGACCGGCGGTGGTTCGGAGACCGCAATCACCGTGCCGGCAACGAACCATTCCAGCCGCGCGGTCTCGACGGGCGGGGAAAATTGCACCATCCGGCGTACCACGCCGGCTGGAACCACCCGCTCGGGTGGCCAGCTCTCGCCCTGCGCGAGTTGATCGACCAGCCACGCGCGCACTTCCAGCAATGCCGTCGGGCCGGTCTCCATCCACACTGCGATACTCACTTCGGTATTGCTGCCGACCGCCCAGGCGGAATGCCTCGGCGCCACCTCGGCGGCCCACACGAACGGAAAGAGGTCGTCCGCCACAAAGGTCGCCGCGGACGACAACAAAACCTGCGTTGGCGAGTGCGCGTCCGCCTGCCAGAATGCCGCTTTCCATTCGCCGCCTACCGCCAGCATGCGCGACAGCGCGGCCAGTGCGGGCAGATCGAGCGGTGCCGCCCCCCAGGCCGCCGCCCGTGTCAAATCGGACAGGGCGACACGCAGTTGGGTGGCCGTGAGCGCGACGGCGAGCGCATCGGCCGGGGTGCGCGCGAGCAGATCGTCGATCGGCGCGATCTGCCGGCCGGCCACTGCGGTGCGCAGGCTGACCCAGCGCTCGGCGGCCGTGACACCCGCATCGAGCAGCGTAGCCGAGGTAAGGCGCTTTGAGTCGATCGCCAACGCGCTGATCAACGGCCACAGCATGCGCCCGGCGGGATAGCGGAAGCGGGTCGCGTCCGCGTGTGCCGGGCTCAATCCGCCGACATCGGCCAGCACCGCGCCGCTGGCGTTATCGACCACGATTACCCCCGCCCGCGCGGGCGCCGCCGCACGCAACGCAGCCATCATGCGCTGCTGCCAATCGCGACTCAGCGTCGTTTCGACCACCTCGCCAGGGGTTTGCAGCAGACGCCGTGCCAGATGCGGCGCATCCTGCCAGCGCGGGCGCAAACGTACCGGATCGAGCCCGCCGGCGATCTCGCGTGTACGCGCGCACGCTTCCGGGTTGCCGATGCGGGTGACCAGTTCACATGCCCGCCAGACCACCTTCTCAAGCGGCGCGTTGGGTGCGCGCAACAGTGCCACCAGAACCGCCGCTTCGGGCCGGTTCAACGCATCGGGCGCCTTGCCGATGAGCACCGAGGCGGCGGCGCTGATGCCACGCAATTCGCCGCGAAACGGCGCTAGATTGAGATAGGTTTCGAGAATCTGCGCCTTGCTCCATTGCGCCTCCAACGCTTGCGCCGCCACCGCCTGATCCCACTTCTGTTCCAGCGAACGCCGCCGCTCGCCACGCGCGCCAGGACGCAGCGCAGGGTCGAGCATGCCGGCCAGTTGCATGGTGATCGTCGAGGCGCCACGGGCGTGCTCGAACCACAGGTTCTGCACGGCGGCGGCCGCAAAGGCGCGCCAGTCGATGCC
>CBDTZF010000006.1:0-21143 GCA_965364825.1 uncultured Rhodocyclaceae bacterium
TCGGCCTGCAGGCGCGCCACCTCGGCCTGGGCGCCGGCGTTGGCGGCGCGCGCCGCAGCGACGGTAGCCTGCGCCGAGGTCTGCGCCTGACTGCGCGCCTCGACGACACTGGCGCTGACGAAATTCTGCGCGCCCAGCGACACGTAACGGCGCGCCTCGATACGGGCCACGTCATGCCGGGCGGCCGCATCCCGCTGCTGCGCCGCCGCGGTATCCACGGCGCTGCGGCCGCGGACGACGGCGGCGTCAAGCGCACTCAGGCGGGCGTCGAAATCGACCGGATCCATGCGTGCCAGCACCTGACCGGCACGCACCGTGTCACCGACATCGACCGCCACCGACAGCACCCGCGCCGCTTGCGTCGGGCCGATCGCAAACGCACGGCGGGCCTCCACGGTGCCGATGCCGAACAGCGCCGGCGCGAGTCGCGCCGCCTGCGTCTGGGTGACGGTCACACGCACCGGCGCCAGCGGTCCGGTGCGCATCACCACGAAGGCGAAGGCGCCAAGCACGACCACCGCCAGCAAAATCAAGCCGACATGGCGCAAACGCCCGCTTTTGAGGATTGTCATGCGATCTCCCTGGCGCGCACCGCGCGCTCGTAAAGCACGAAAACACGTTCGGCGGCCGCCGGCATGGCGCCGATATCACCGCTCGCCAGCGCCTGCACGATGAGACCCTGGATGGTGCCGATAAACAGCGTCGCGGCGGCCTCCACCTCGACTTCGGCGGCCAGCTCGCCGCTTGCCCGCGCCTCGTCGAGCACGCCACACAGCATCACGTGATAGCGGCCGAGCAGATGTCGCACCGCCTGCTTGATCGGCGAATCATCCGGCTGCTGCAATTCGTGAAAGAGGATGCGCGGCACGCCGGGATGGTCGGTGACGAAGCCGACATGGGTCATGTAGATCGTCCGCAGACGCTCCAGCGGGGCATCGTCACGCGCAGCCACGGCCTGCAGTCGGCTGAGCAGGCCGCTCGCCACCCTGTCGATCACCGCCAGCCAGATCGTCTGCTTGCTGGCGAAGTGCTTGAACAGCGCGCCCTGGCTGAGACCGACGGCCTTGGCAATGTGATTGGTGGTGATCGTCGCCGGGCTGGTGCACGCCGCAATATCGAGCGCAGCGGTGACGATTTCGCGTTGGCGGGTCTCGGTCGATTCACGACTGGCTGTGGCGGAAAGGGCTGAATTCATGACGGCTGCCGTTGGTAAGTGATTAATTACTTACCAGTCTAGCCCAGCAAATTAGATTTTGCTAATATTTTTTTTGCTGGCTCCGGACAGCAGCGCCACACGACGTATTTTCGCCGCCGGGCGCGGCTTGCCTCAGCGCTCCGCGACATGCCCCGTTCGGCGCCCGCTCACCGGCTTCAAATCACGCAAGCGGCTTTGACCGCAGGCCGTGTGCACATCCCCGTAGTTTCTAGGCGCTGAGCAGTTTTTCCACTTCAGCCGGGGTCAATACCTTGCCGACCGACACCACTTTGTCGTCGATGGCCAGGCCGGGCGTGGACATCACGCCATGGGCGGCAATTTGCGTAACGTCCGTCACCTTGACCACTTCCGCCGTAAGACCGAGATTGGCCAATGCAGTGTTGGCGTTTTCCGCCAGGGCGACGCATTTTTTGCAGCCTGAGCCGAGAATCTTGATGATCATTTTGTGCTCCATTGATTGGCGCCTGCTTGCCTGAAGCAAGTCGGCGCGCGTGAACGACGCGCAAGTCCGACAGCCGCTTAGACAAAAAGATACGCGTAGGCGTTGAAAAGCGTGCCGATCAGCATGATACCGATCGTCACGATGGCGAAAAAAGCGGCCAGCAGCGGCCCCTTCACCACCTTTTTTAGCATGATCAAAGCCGGCAACGACAATGCGGTGACGGCCATCATGAAGGCCAGCGCCGTACCCAGGCCAACGCCTTTGCCGACCAGCGCCTCGGCAATCGGCAGGGTGCCGAAGATGTCAGCGTACATCGGCACGCCAACCAGGGTTGCCAGCGGCACCGACCACCAGTGGTTGCTGCCCAACAAGGACTCCATCAGATCGGCAGGAATCCAGTTATGGATGGCTGCGCCGATGCCCACACCGATCAACACATACAACCAGACTCGTCCGAAGATGTCAGCGACCTGCGCCCAGGAGAATCTCAGGCGGTCGCCGGTGGTCAACTGCGCCTGCGGTACGTCGACCATCGGATTGTGCATTACAAACGATTCGACGTAGCGCTCCATCTTCGCCCGACCGATGAGCGTTCCGCCGATGACCGCCAGGATCAGGCCCACCAGCACATAAGCAATGGCAATCGACCAATTGAAGATGCTCGCCAGCAGGATGATCGACGCCAGGTCCACCAACGGCGACGAGATCAGAAAAGCGAAGGTCACGCCGAGCGGCAAACCCGAACTGGTAAAGCCGATAAAGATTGGAATCGACGAGCACGAGCAAAACGGCGTGACGGTGCCAAGCAGCGCGCCGGTGAGTTTGGCCTTGAAGCCCTGCATGCCGCCAAGGATGCGCCGCGTGCGCTCCGGCGGAAAATAGCTCTGTACCCAGGAAATACCGAAAATCAGCACCGACAGCAGAATGAAGATCTTGATCACGTCATAGATGAAGAAGTGCACGCTGCCGCCCAGGCGACTGGAAACCGCCATGCCGAACACATCCTCGACCAGCCAGCGCACCAGCGCGGACAACCAGTCCATACGCAGCAGTTGATCGTTCAACCACTTGAAGATTTCCATTTTTCGCTCCCGGGCATCGGCACGCGAGCGCGTACTCGCCCTCACCGGATTGCATCTACAACGATCAGCCGCCGTCAGACCGGCGCGCCATGTGCTGTACCGCGCGCACGACTGGCGCAATTTTATCCGCGTGCGTGCTCAAGCCGATTGACTTGCATCTATGAAATATAGTTTCCATTCCGCTGAATTGCCCCCATCTACCCAACCTCAGGGACACTCCGGTTGACCGCGTGCTGGCTCTCAAAAGGCCGCATGACCCCTGACTCGGCAGCCCTTTATCACGCTCAGCCGAGTTTTCCCGGATAATGACCGACCCACCTGACGAGTGTGACCCGCCGTGCTCCAGAGCCTCGCCGTGCTACCGCAATACCTCCTGCCCAAGCGGATGTTGACCGTCCTCGCGGGCAAGTTCGCCGGCGGCGCGCGCGGCAATCTCACCACGGCAGTGATCCGCTGGTTCATCAAGCGCTACGACGTCAACATGGCCGAGGCCGCCAACCCCGATCCGGCCAGCTACGCGACCTTCAACGATTTCTTCACGCGCTCGCTGGCTGACGGTGCGCGCACGCTGGCCGATGCCGCCTATGTCTGTCCGGTCGATGGCGCGATCAGCCAGCTCGGGCCGATCGTCGAAGACCAGCTCTACCAGGCCAAGGGTCACCGTTACTCGACCACCGCGCTACTCGGCGGAGACCGCGAACTGGCCGCCCATTTCGACAACGGTGCGTTCACCACGCTGTATCTGAGCCCGCGCGACTACCACCGCGTGCACATGCCCTGTGACGGCACGCTGGTGCGCATGAGCTACGTGCCCGGCGCGCTGTTTTCGGTCAATCCGACCACGGTCCGCGGCGTGCCCGGCCTGTTTGCGCGCAACGAGCGCGTGGTGTGCGTGTTCGACTCGCCCGTCGGGCCGTTCGCGATGGTGCTGGTCGGCGCCACCATCGTCGGCAGTGTGGCGACGGTGTGGCACGGCCAGGTCAATCCGCCGCGCCGCCGCAAAGTCACCGACTGGCACTACGACGAAACACCGGTCGAATTGCAGCAGGGCGACGAAATGGGGCGTTTTCAGCTTGGCTCCACGGTGGTGCTGCTGTTCGCCGAAAAGGCGCTCGCCTTCCATCCGTCGTGGGCGCCGTCACGTGCGGTGCGCCTCGGCGAGACCATGGGTCGCGTGCCGCGCCGGGCGACGCTGGATGAAGCGAATGAAGCCCACGAAGCGGAGCACGTCGATGCCTGAGGTGGTGCCGATCCGCTATGTCGAACCGGTGTTCCGACCGCCCAGCGAGGCGCAGTCGCTGATCCTGCCGGTCACCGATGGCTGCTCATGGAATCGCTGCACTTTTTGCGAGATGTACACCGCGCCGCAGAAAGCTTTCCGCGCGCGCAGCGAGGATGAAGTCATCGAGAGCATCCGCCGCAGCGGCGAACAGCTCGGCGCGCAGGTGCGTCGCGTGTTTCTCGCCGATGGCGACGCACTGGTGCTGCCGACACGACGGCTGCTCACCATCCTTGAGGCGATCCGCACCCACCTGCCGGCGGTGCGCCGCATTTCGAGCTACTGCCTGCCGCGCAATCTGCGCAAGAAATCGGCGGCGGATATGCGCGCCCTGGCCGAAGCCGGTCTGGGCATGGTGTATGTGGGCGGCGAATCGGGCGACGATACCGTGCTGGCGCGCGTCAACAAGGGCGAGACTTTCGACAGCACGCGCGCCGCGCTCGACTTGCTCGGCGAGGCTGGTATCACGCGTTCAGTGATGATTCTCAACGGGCTGGGCGGCAGCGCGCTGAGCGCGCAGCATGCCGATGCATCGGCGCGTCTCGCCAACGTGACACAACCGGAATACCTGGCGACGCTGGTGGTGAGCTTTCCGCAGGGCGAAGCGCGTTTTCGTGCTGAATTCCCCGACTGGTCACCGCTCGATCAGCACGGCCTGTTCGTTGAAATGGAACGTTTTCTGTCGCAGCTCGAGTTGCGGCGCACGGTGTTTCGCTCCGATCACGCCTCCAACTGGCTGGTGCTCAAGGGCACGCTGAATGCCGACAAGGCGCGATTGCTCGACCAAGTGCGCAGCGCGATTGCGGCGCCGGCCGAGGCCGGTCTGCGCCCGGCGTGGGCGCGCGGCCTCTGATTTAAGCGGCGTCGGACTGACTGGACGGGTCGGATTCACCCGCGCCCGTAACGTCGGCTTCTGGTTCGCTTTCCGTTGTGGCGGCGGGCGTGCTTCCGGAGTCCCTTTCGTCCGCCTTGACCGGAGCCGTCTCATCGTTCGCGGTCGGCGCGGAGGCCGGCGGCGCGGGTGGCGCCGTGCCGCTGAGCAATTCCTGCACACGATCGCTCAACACACCCGGCTTGAACGGCTTGAGCAGATAACCTTGAATACCGAGTTTAAGCAGATTCCCCACCACCGCCTTGTCGCCTTCGGCGGTGAGCATGAGCACCGGCGTGGCATCGCCCTTTTCACGCAGCGCCCGCAGCACGCCCTCGCCATTCACGCCCGGCATGTTGATATCGCAAATGATGACGTCAGCCGGCAGGGTGTCGTGCAGCTCCAGCGCCTGCGCGCCTTCCGAGGCTTCGACCACCTCGACTTCGAGATCGCGCAGCGCCGCCTTCACGAAACCGCGAATCACGGAGACATCGTCGATTATCAAAACACGTTTGATTCTTGCCATGGGGGGGCCTTCGCGCCGCTTGGGGTAACAGGTCAAATGTCGGCCAAACGCGGGTTTTCTTGAATAGCCCGGCGAGCTTCGTTCGCGCTAAGCTGATGCTCCGCTGTCGACCGTGTCCGCATCACCATGGCCTACCAGAAATGCCTCACCATCAACACGCAAGGACGGGCTGCCCAGGCGATCACCGCCGAGGTGGCGGCCGCGGTATCTGCGAGTGGCATCGAGTGCGGGCTGTGCCATGTGTTCGTGCAACACACCAGCTGCTCGCTGATGATCACCGAGAACGCCGATCCCGACGTGCGCCGGGATCTGGAGACCGTGTTTTCGCGCCTTGCACCAGATGGCGATCCGGGCTTCGCGCACGACCTGGAAGGGCCGGACGACATGGCGGCGCATGCGCGCAGCGTGCTTTCGGGCAGTTCGGTGATCGTACCGGTCGGCAACGGCCGGTTAATGTTGGGGACCTGGCAGGGGATATTTCTGTGGGAGCACCGCCACCGCGGATCGGCGCGGCAGATCGTGGTTACGCTGCTGAGCGGGTGACTTCGGTGATGCCCAGCACCTGACGCAACTGCGGTGGATCGGCCAGCAAATCGGCCAGTGTGACCTCGTCGAGCACCTGCATGAAGGCCGCCAAGGCGGTCTGAAAGGCGCCCTTGAGCCGGCAGTTGGCGGTCAGCCGACACGTCGAATCGGTACGAAAGCATTCCACCAGATCGAGTCCCGGCTCCATGCGCCGCACGATCTCGCCGACCAAGATGTCCTTGGGTGGCCGCCCCAGTCGCAGCCCGCCGCCCTTGCCGCGCACGCCTTCGACGAAGCCGTCGGTGACCAGTCGGTTGACGATCTTCATCAGATGGCTGCGCGAGATATCAAAGCGCTCGGCCACTTCCTTCACCGTAACCCGCCGGCCTGGACAGGCGCCAAGGTAGATGAGCACGCGCAGCGCGTAGTCCGTGTGCTGGGTGATGTGCATGCGGTTCTCCGGGAGTGCGTTCGTATTTTATCTTAGCAATAAAGATGTATTCTTGTTGACTCTTTTAAAGAGGGTTGTAAAATGCATCTTATAGCCACTGATTGAATTCCTGCGTCCGCCATGAAACGCGACCCCCGCCTCGTCCCGCTGTCCCGAGAACACCATGCTGCGCTGCGCCTTGGTCGCCAGCTCATCGTCGGCGAGGGCGACGCGCTGCTGAACGCGATGCTGCCGGAACTGCACGCGCACTTCGCCGAAGAGGAACGCACGCTGCTGCCGCGGCTCGCCGCCCACGGCGAATACGCGCTGGTGCGCCGCCTGCGCGACGAACACGACCAGTTGCGCGCACTGTTTGCCGCGGCACAGCGGGGCGAGCGCCAGGCCGAGGCCGGACAGGCGCTGATCGACCATGTGCGCTTTGAGGAGCGCACGCTGTTTCCCGCGGTGGAACCCTTGCTGGAGGACGCCTGACCATGACTCATGTGGTGACCGAGGCCTGCATTCGCTGCAAATACACTGACTGCGTCGACGTGTGCCCCACCGACGCGTTTCGCGAAGGCCCGAATTTTCTCGTCATCGACCCCGACGACTGCATCGACTGCACCTTGTGCATCGCCGAGTGCCCGGTCGAAGCGATCCTTCCGGAAGACGATCTGAGTCCCGCGCAACAGGTCTACCTCAAACTCAATGAAGAACTCGCTCATGCCTGGCCGCGCATTGTCGAAAGCAAGGGGGCCTTGCCCGACGCGGACGACTGGGCCGGCGTCAGTCCCAAGCGCCATCTACTCGAAGGCGAAACCACGGACGAGAAAGTGACATGACGTTCGCACTGCCACCGAAGCGCACCCTCACGCTGGGCCGTGCGATGATGGCCGTCGCCGCACTCACGATGGTGGTGACCGCGCTGATCGCCTACCCGTTCGCGACGCGCTTTGCGTTACTGGCCCAAGTCGCGGCACACTTGTTGCTGCCGGTCGCCGCCGGTATGTTCAAACTCGGCTACGTGGTGCGCTTGGCCGCGCATCACGCCCTCGGCAACACTGCCGCGGGCTGACCTTTTCACATCGAACCCCATGGCCCTGCTCCGACTCGACGACCCCAAACCCCGCCTGCCCCTCAATCGCCCCGGCTGGCATGCGTTCTCCGCGATGGCGTTCCGCCCGCTCTATCTGGGTGCGGCGCTGTTCGGCGCACTCGCCATCCTCATCTGGATTGGCGACCTTTCGGGCACCGCGGCGCTGCCCGGTATGTTGTGGCATGGCCACGAGATGATCTGGGGCTACGCCGGCGCGGTGATCGTTGGCTTCCTGCTCACCGCGGTCGCGACGTGGACGGGTCAGCCCGCCTTTCGCGGCACGCCCTTATTGATGCTTTGTGCTGTGTGGTTGCTGGCGCGCGTCGCGACCCTGTTCGACGCCACGCCGTTGTGGCTCACCGGTGTCCTCTCGGTCGGTTTCTTCGTTGCCGCGGCGATTGCGCTCGCGCTGCCGGTCTGGCGGACGCGCAATAAGCGCAACGCCGCCTTGCCGTTCCTGTTACTCGCCTTTGCGACCGCGGACATGCTATTCCTGCTGTCGGTCAGCGGCAGGGTGGACTTCGATCCGCGCCGTCTACTGCTGGCCGGGCTGTTGCTGGTTGCCGGTTTCATCACGCTGATCGGCTTGCGCGTGATTCCGTTCTTTACCCACCGCGCGCTGCAGCGCCCGCAGGTCAGCCATCCGCGCTGGGCGGGCGGCATCGCCATGCTGACGCCGCTCGTGCTGGCGGCGCTAGTGATCAGTGACTCGCCCTCGTCGCTGGCGCTTGCCGTGGGCGTGGCCGGAATGGTGTTCAATCTCGTGCTGCTGCTGCGCAACGCGCACCGCAGCGTGTTCGCCCATCCGCTGGTGTGGGTGTTGTTTGCCGGCTACAGCTTCACCGCACTCGGCCTCGGGCTCACCGGTCTGGCGCTGTCCACCGCACCTGCGCTGCTGTCGGCCGCGGTGCACTGCATCGCCATCGGCGGCATCGGCGTGCTTACGCTCGGCATGATGACGCGCACCGCGCTCGGCCACACCGGACGCGCGCTGGTGCTGCCTGCGTCGATGGTGCCGGCGTATGGCCTGATGTTGCTCGCCACTGCGCTACGCCTCGCCGCCGCGTGGCCCGGCATGCCCGCCGCAACCGCGCTGATCGATAGCGCCGGCGCGTGCTTCGCGCTGGCATTGGCGCTGTTTGTGTGGCGCTACGGAAGCTGGCTGATCAGCACCCGCGCCGACGGTATGCCGGGCTGAGCGAAGGCGACCCGGCGGCCGGCAACGATCCACGTGGTCCGTGTCGGGCTTTCAACGAGGTGGCGCAGATTCTCTGAACCACGTGGGGGTTGGGCGAAAAAAAGACCGGGCATCTGCCCGGCCTTTTTCGTCGCGTAAAGACAGCTTACTGAACGCGAATCTCGACCCGACGCGCCTCGGCCGCATCTCCGCCACCAAGCGCCAACTCCGGCTTGCGCAGCTGAATCGCATCAGCCGCCACACCTTCAGCGATCAGCGCGTTGCGCACCGCGCTCGCGCGCTGCTTGGCAATGTCGGCATTGATCTGCGCCGATCCGCTTTCATCATGGAAGCCCGAGATCAACACCACTGGCTCGCCCGCGCCCCGCTGCATGACCACTACGCCCAGCGCGGCAATCTCGGCGCGCGCCGCGTCCGACAAATCGGTCTCACCGATATCGAAATAGACTTTGAGCTGCGGATCGCCGACCGGCGTCACGTCGCTGAAGCCACGCTCGTCATCGACGCCGGTGACTCCGTCCGCCACTGCCATCGGCACCTCGACTGTCGTCACCACGTCGCCCACCGGCGTGATTTGCGCGTCGAGCACCGGCACGCCGGCGCCGGAACGGTTGAGCTTATAGATACTCAGCCCGATGACCAGGCTGATCACCAGCGCGATGATGCTGAATAGCACCATCAGGGGAATGCGCAGATCGTCTTCGTCGTCCATGAGTCTGACCTCGTTTGAGTGTCCGTTAATCGGTGAATGAGCGGCATTCTAACCCAGCCTGCGCATGCCGTCTGCGTTACCCGAATTTCAGGCCGTCACGACCTTCTGGCCGTGCTCGCGCGTGGCGTGGAAACCCACGCTCAGCCATTTCTCCATGGTCACCTGCAAGTTATAGCGCGTGCTCGCCAGATACACCGCGTTGCCATCGATATCGGTGCCCAGCCGCAACGCCTGTTCCTTCTCGAACTGGCGGCGGGTAGCCTCATCGGGAAAGGTCAGCCAGCGCGCAGTATGAATGTCGGCGGTCTCGAAAATCGCATCGACCTTGTATTCGTCCTTGAGGCGCTGCGCCACCACCTCGAACTGCAACTGCCCGACCGCGCCGAGCAGCAGGTTGCCGCCGATCGCCTCGAACACCTGAATCGCGCCTTCCTCGCCCAGTTCCTGCAGGCCCTTCTGCAACTGCTTGGTCTTGAGCGGATCGCGCAGGCGGGCGGCACGGAACAGCTCCGGCGCGAAGTACGGAATGCCCTTGAACTGCAGCGCTTCGCCCTCGGTGAGGGTATCGCCAATCTGCAACTGGCCGTGGTTGTGGATGCCGATGATGTCGCCGGCGTACGCCTCTTCCATGTGCACGCGCTCGTTGGCCATGAAGGTGAGCGCGTTGGCGACCTTGAATTCGCGCCCCATACGCTGGTGGCGCGTCTTCATGCCCGGCGCGTACTTGCCCGAGCAGACGCGGAAGAAGGCGATGCGGTCGCGATGCCTGGGGTCCATGTTGGCCTGGATCTTGAACACGAAGCCGGTGAACTTCGGTTCGGCCGGCGCCACCCGGCGCTCGCCGGCATCGCGTGGCTGCGGCGGCGGCGCCCACTCGATCAGCGCCTGCAAAATCTCCTGTACGCCAAAGTTGTTGATTCCCGAGCCGAAGAACACCGGGGTCTGCCGTCCGGCGAGAAAATCATCGAGCTCAAACGGATTGCTGGCGCCCTCGATCAACTCGACGTCTTCGCGCAGTTGACCGATTTCGCCCGGGAACAGCGCATCGAGTTGCGGATTATTCACGTCGGCGATGATCTCGGCATCGCTCTTGCGCTCTTCGCCCGCGGTGAACCGCAGGATGCGCTTCGATTGCAGGTGATACACGCCGCGAAAACGCTTGCCCATGCCCACCGGCCAGGTCACCGGCGCGCACTCGATATTGAGCACGTCCTCGATCTCCTGCAGCAGCTCGAAGGGCTCGCGCACCTCACGATCGAGCTTGTTCACGAAAGTGATGATCGGCGTGTTGCGCAGCCGGCACACCTCGAGCAACTTGATCGTCTGCACCTCAACGCCCTTGGCGGCGTCGATCACCATCACCGCCGCATCGACCGCGGTGAGCACGCGGTAGGTGTCTTCGGAGAAATCCTCGTGACCCGGCGTGTCGAGCAGATTGATGGTGTGGCCGGCATAGTCGAACTGCATCACCGAACTGGTCACCGAAATGCCGCGCTGCTTTTCCACCTCCATCCAGTCGGAGGTGGCGTGGCGCGCGCTCTTGCGCGCCTTGACCGTGCCAGCGAGCTGGATCGCGCCGCCGAACAGCAGCAGCTTCTCGGTCAGCGTGGTCTTGCCGGCGTCGGGGTGGGAGATGATCGCGAAAGTGCGACGGCGCTGCACCTGGGCGAGCAATTCGGGTGGGTAGGCAGTGGCAGTCATGAGAAGAGGCGTCCGGTGGGCCGAGTGTCGGCCGCGCCTTGCGTAAAAATGCAAGGCAAACCTGCGCTTTTACCGAAAGGCGCGGCGTGGCGCAAGCCGGCGTCGTCGATGCTTGCCGTGGTGCGCATCAAAGTGCAAGCTGATACCCATGCGTTTTCTCGATATGGGCGACACTGCTTTCACGATTGAATTCGGCGACCAGATCGACCCGGCCCTTCAAGCGGCGGTCAATGCGCTCGATGTGGCGGTGGCGCGCGAGCAGCGCGCGGGCCGGCTGGTCGGCATCGTCGAGACGGTACCGACCTTTCGCTCGCTGACCGTGATTCACGATCCGCTGACCAGCACGCGCGCTGTGCTGGTCAGCGCCGTGCGCAAACTGGTCGATGCCACCGACCGTGCGCCGACACGCGACGGACGGCACTGGTCCTTGCCGGTGTGTTACGGGGGTGAATTCGGTCCCGATCTGGTTGACACCGCGGCAGCCATCGACGCCTCGACCGAAGCGGTGATTGCCCTGCATAGTGGCACCGAGTACGTGGTGTACATGCTCGGCTTCCTGCCCGGCTTTCCCTTCATGGGCGATCTACCCAAGGCGCTGCATCGTCCGCGCCGTGCTGAACCGCGGGTGCGCGTGCCGGCGGGCAGCGTGGCGATCGCCAACGGCTTGAGTGCGATCTATCCGTGGGAAAGCCCGGGCGGCTGGCATCTGCTCGGACGCTGTCCGGTACCGCTGTTCGATGCCAGCCGTGATCAGCCGGCGCTGCTCGCCGCGGGCGACCGGGTGCGCTTCGAAGCCGTTTCGGTGGATGAGTTGGAGACGCTGCAAGGCGATCTCGCCGCCGGACGGATCGACCCGCAACGCTGGTGCAACTTGCCATGAGCACGCTCGAAATTGTCTCGCCCGGTGCCCTCGCCAGCGTGCAGGATGGCGGCCGACGCGGCTGGCGGCGGATCGGCATTCCCTGGTCGGGTACACTCGACATGCGGCTGCTGCGCATCGCCAACCGGCTCGTCGGCAACCCGGAAACCGCGCCGGCAATCGAATGTCTCGACGGCGGCCAGCACGTCATCGCCCGGCATGGGTCGTTGCGCGTGGCGGTGGCCGGCGATGCGAGCTTGCAGCACGTGGGTAGTGACAAAGCGCCGCGCAAGGTCTTGCCCTGGCGCAGTCTGACGCTGGCCGACGGCGAAGGCCTGCGCATCGTGCACATCGGTAGCGGCCGCATCGCCGTGCTGGCGGTGGCGGGTCTGCAGTGCCCCGAAGTGATGGGCAGCGCTGCCACCTACGGCCGCGCGCACCTCGGCGGCATCGACGGGCGCGCGCTGCGCGCCGGCGACCGCTTGCGCGCCGATGCGTCCGACGGCGTGATCGAACACATGCTCCCCGACCCGCCCGTCGATGCCGCCGCACCCATCCGCGCCATTCCCGGCCCGCAGGCCGATCATTTCAACGACGACAGCGTCGCGCGCTTTTTTTCCGACCTGTGGACGCTGACTGCCGAAGCCGATCGCATGGGCCTGCGGCTGGCCGGCGAAGCGCTGGTGCACATCAGCGATGCGGCACGCGAGATCGTCTCCGACGCGATCGTGCCCGGTGCCGTGCAGGTGCCCGGCAGCGGCCAGCCGATCGTACTGCTCGCCGACAGCCACACCGCCGGCGGCTACCCCAAGATCGCCACCGTGATCTCGGCTGATCTCGGACGGCTGGCCGCCTGCAAGCCGGGTCAGACGCTGCGCTTTGCATGTGTCGATGTGGCGCAGGCCGAGGTGATCGCGCGCGACGCGGAAATGACGCTGGTCAAAGCGATCGACAGCATCACACCCCTGACCGACGAGGCGCATGTGAACCTCGAAGCACTCTACCGCGCCAATCTGCTCAGTGGCATGGTGAACGCCTTGTCTCCGGAATCGCCTGACGACCAGGGGCCCGAGTCATGAAACTCAACCTCAACGCCGACCTCGGCGAATCCGTCGTCGAATCCGTCGGCGTCTGGACCACGAGCGCCGACGAGGCGCTGCTGCCGATCGTCGATTCCGCCAATATTGCCTGCGGATTCCATGCCGGTGATCCACAGGTGATGCGCAACACGGTGCGTCTTGCGCTGGCCGCCAAGACCAGCCTCGGCGCACATCCGGCCTATCCCGATCTGCAGGGCTTCGGACGTCGCGCGATGGCGCTCAGACCGGCGGAGCTGGAAGCGGTCATTCTTTACCAGCTCGGCGCGCTGACCGCCATGGCGCGGGCCGAGGGTGGCGTGCTGACCCATGTCAAACCGCATGGCGCGCTTAACAATCAGGCCTGCGAGGATGCCGTCCTGGCTGACACTGTGGTGCGTGCGGTTTTCGCCTTCGATCGCAACTTGATTCTGCTCGCGCCGGCCACCTCCGAATTGGTGCGCGCCGGCGAGCGCAGCGGCCTGCGCGTGGCCTGCGAAATCTTTGCCGATCGCGCGTACACCGCGCACGGCACATTGCAAGCACGCGGCACCGCCGGCGCGGTGCTGCTTGACCCCGCCGAAAGTCTCGCCCATGTGCGTCGCATGCTCGACGCGGGCGGTGTGGTGGCCACCGATGGCACGGTGATCAAGACCAACATCCACAGCATTTGTGTGCACGGCGACAACGCGACGGCAGTCGCCATGGTACGCACCCTGCGCGAGGCGCTGATTGCCGATGGACACCAACTGGTGCCACTGCCGGAGCACTTCACCACTGCGTAGCTGTCGTTCGTCGGCTGGTCACGCCACCGGCACCCGGTGTCGGAAAATTTGACACATACTGATTTCTCCTCCGGGGCCACACGCGCGGTCGTATGCACGCGTGGCCCCGGATTTTCCAAGGGGCGCATACGCACGCCTCGACGGTTCCAGGATGGAGAAATCAATGAGAAGAAAAGCATGCAACGGGGCGTTCGCGGCAATCGCGATCGCGGGACTCACCCCAATGGCGATCGCAGCCAACGTCAATGTGGTCACCATTGTGGATGAGTCCACTTCGACGAGCGCTAAGCACACCTGGCTGGGCGGCATGGTGACAACGCTGGATGCCACACTCAAGGCATTGAATCCTGCTGTTGGTCCGAACCGTTATGGCCTCGTGGGATTTGGCGCACAGGCCCCACATGAGCGGCTTGGTCACGCCCACGACCTGGACGGCGGGACCGCCGGTGTGCAGGCATTCGACTCGGCAAGCCAGTTCGGCGCAGCGACCGGATCTCTGGTGCGTCTCGGCTCACAGGAAGATGGCTGGTCGGGGATTGCGACCGCCAACCGCTATGAGTTCGACGCCGACGCCGCACGCAACTACATTCTTGTCACCGACGAAAACCGCGACGCCATCCAGACCGGTTTGACCTACGACAGCATCCTGCAGAGCATGACCACCACCGACACTTTGCTCAATGCCGTGGTCAATGCGCGCTTTGCCTGCGCCGACGGCAGGGCCGCGCTGGGCATCGACGCCAAAGGCAACGGCTATGTTGCCGATGGTGCTGGCAGTTCCAACCGATGCACCGGCGCCACCGCGGTCAGCGGTGCGCAGACCACGATCGCCGACTATGTCGACCTCGCGCTCGCCACCGGCGGTGCGGCGTGGGATCTGAATTTTCTTGATAGTGGCGGTCTTATTGCGACCTCATTCACCCAGGCCTTCATCGACATCAAGGTGCAGGAAATCGTGGATCAGACGACGGTGATTGGCAGCGTGCCGGAACCCGGCGTGCTGGCGCTGGCCAGCCTCGGTCTGCTCGGTTTGGGCGCGATGCGATACCGAAAGTCGTAACTCAACCGGCCGGCGGGCGCTTCGCGCGCCGCTGGTCGAGTTTGCGCAGCAGGCGGTACAGGGTTTCGGGTTTGAACGGCTTGTGGACGTAACCGCTAATCCCCATCTCGGCGAGCGCAAGCAGCTTGCCGCGGTCGTTTTCCGCGGTGAGCATGATGAGCGGCGTGTCGCGGTCAGTGAGGCGCAGATTGAGCACGAATTCTTCGCCGTTCATGCGCGGCATGTTCCAGTCGCAAACGATTGCGTCGAACCGCGTCGTCTGACAGCACGCCAGCGCCTGCTCGCCATTGGAGACCTGTTTCGGCTCGTAGCCGCACTCACGGCCGATGGCGCTGACCAGCGCGCGGACGGAAGCCATGTCGTCGACAACCAGCAGGCGTTTTACGCTCGGCATTGATCACTCCCACCATGGTTGATGGATGTGCCTACGGCGCAGACGGAACCAACTTGAACCGCGTCACCCCATGGCGAACAGTGGCGGCTCGTCCATCAAGGCGACCTGCTCGCGCAGCGCAAGGATGTGGTCCTGCCAGTAGCGCGGGCTGTCGAACCAGCTGAAAGCGGCCGGAAACGCCGGATCGTGCCAGCGTCGGGCAATCCACGCCGCATAGTGGATGAGGCGCAGGGTGCGCAGTGCTTCGGCCAGGTGGCGTTCCTGCGGATTGAAGTCGTGAAACTGGCGATAGCCTTCGAGCACGACCTCGAACTGGCGGCGTTGCTGCTCGCCCTCGCCCGACAACAACATCCATAAATCTTGGATCGCCGGCCCCATGCGGGCGTCGTCGAAATCGACGAAATGCGGGCCGTCCGGGGTCCACAGCACATTGCCGGCGTGACAGTCGCCATGCAGGCGCAGGGTGGCGACCTCGCCGGCGCGGTCAAAGCAGCGCGCCGCGCCTTCAAGCGCCTGATCGACCACGCTGCGCCAACTCGTCACCAGTTCCTTCGGCAGGTAAGGCGTGGCGAGCACTGCGTCACGCGCTTCAAACCCGAAGGTTTGCAGCGAGATGGCGTCGCGATGGGCGAACGGGCGCAATGCGCCAACGGCGTGGATGCGCGCCATGAAGCGACCCATCCAGCGCAGCACGTCTTCGCTTTCGAGCTCGGGCGCGCGGCCGCTGCGACGCGGGAACACGGCAATGCGAAAACCGCCGGCGTGATGCAGGGTGCGGCCGCCGATGCTCAGCGGCGCGACCACCGGAATCTCGCGTTCCGCCAGCTCGGCGAGAAAACCGTGCTCCTCTTCGATCGCCTCATCCGACCAGCGCGCCGGACGGTAGAACTTGACGATGCGTGGCGGCGCGTCGTGAATGCCGACCTGGAAGACGCGATTCTCGTAGCTGTTGAGCGCCAGCACGCTGCCATCGCAATCCAGCCCGATGGCCTCCAGTGCGTCGAGCAGCGCATCGGGTGTGAGGGCGGCGAAGGGGGGTGTCGTGACGTCAGTCATTTGTGCGACTCCGGTGAGGGCGCCACGGTGTAGGGTTCATGCAAATCCACCGGCCGGGCGGCCTTCTTGCGCATGCGCAGGTTGAGGACTTCGACCATCACCGAGAACGCCATCGCGAAGTAGATGTAACCCTTGGGCACATGGTGACCGAAACCGTCGGCGATCAGCACCACGCCAATCACCAACAGAAAGGACAGCGCCAGCATCTTGATGGTCGGGTGCTCTGAGACGAACTCGCCAATCGGGCCGGCGAAGAACATCATGAGTGCGACCGACGCCACCACCGCAGAGATCATCACCCCGAGGTGATTGACCATGCCGATCGCGGTAATGATGGAATCGAGCGAAAACACCAGATCGATGAGAATGATCTGGGTGATGACGGCGGCGAAGGAGCCGGCGACCGCACGCGACGCGCCGCCTTCCTCACCTTCGAGCAATTGATGCACTTCCTTGGTGCTCTTCCACACCAGGAACAGACCGCCCACCGCCAGGATCAGATCGCGCCCCGACATCCCGTAGTCGATCACCGGCACGGTCACCAGCGGCTTCGTCATGCCGGCCATCCAGGACAACGCGGCGAGCAGCGCGATGCGCATGAACATGGCGAGAAACAAGCCGATGCGTCGCGCCAGATTGCGCTTTTCCCGCGGCAGCTTGTCCACCAGGATCGAGATAAAGATGATGTTGTCGATGCCCAGCACCAGTTCGAGCGCGGTGAGGGTGAAAAAGGCGATCAGCAACTGCGGATCGGTGAAGAAGTCGAACATGGTGGCCTCGCGAGATGACGCCGCGCCGGTGCGGTGGTCATGCCGCGGCATCATAGCAAGGCGCGGTGCGACGCAGGGTTCTCAGTAGTCTGATAGCCTGCCCGAAAGGGCGACGATAAAAGGACGGTGGCATGATTTCGGGCAAGCTGGTGGCGGCGCTGCGTGAGGCGCGCCATGTGACAGTGTTCACCGGCGCGGGCGTGTCTGCGGAAAGCGGCATTGCCACTTTTCGCGACGCACAGACCGGGCTGTGGGCGAAGTACGACGCCACGGCACTGGCCACGCCCGAGGCCTTCGCGCGCGACCCGGCGCTGGTCTGGGGCTGGTACGAATGGCGGCGCCAGCAGGCGCTGCGCGCCGCCCCCAATCCGGCGCATGTGGCGATCGCCGCACTGGCCGACGCGGTGCCGGCGTTGAGCGTGATCACGCAGAATGTGGACGATCTGCATGAGCGCGCCGGCAGCCGCGACGTCATCCACCTGCACGGCAGTCTCATGGCGCCGCGCTGCAGCGCCTGCGGCATGCCCTGGCACCCGCCTGCGACGCCCACCGATCTGCCCGAAGGCGGGCAACCGACCCCGCCGCCAGACTGCCCGCGCTGTACCCGGCCGATCCGACCCGGCGTGGTGTGGTTCGGTGAAACGCTGCCGGAAGAGAACTGGCACCAGGCCGTCGCCGCCGCCGCGGGCTGCGATCTGTTCATCACCGCGGGTACCTCGGCGATGGTCTATCCGGCCGCCGATCTACCGCAAATGGCGGCGCAGCGCGGCGCGCGTGTGGTGCAGGTCAACCCGCAAGCGACCGCGCTCGACCTGCTGGTCGACTGGAATGTGCGCGGCGTCGCCGGCGAGGTGCTGCCGGCGCTGCTCGCCGCGGCTTTTGGCGGTGCGCCGAACGCCACCGCTTGAAGCGAGTCTCGCCGATCAACTCATCCCGCACAATCTTCATGAATGCACGCAAGCAGGCATGCACCGAATCACAGGAGTTGTACGTGCAATTGAACGACAAAGTCAGCATCATCACCGGCGCCGCTGACGGCATCGGTCTGGGCATCGCCAAGCGCTTCGTCGACGCCGGCAGCAAGGTGGCGATCGCCGATATCAACCTGGCCGCGGCCCAGCAGGCGGCGCGCGAACTGGGCGAAGACCAGGCGATGACGGTGGAAATGGACGTGTCCGACGAGGCGGCGGTCAATGCCGGCGTGCAGGCGGTGATCGAGCGCTGGGGCCGGGTCGATGTGCTGATCTCCAATGCCGGCGTGCAGATCGTGCATCCTGTGGAAGAATTTCCCTACGCGGCATGAAAAAGATGCTCGTCATTCACCTCGATGGCGCCTTCCTCACCCGCAAGGCGGTACTGCCGCATATGTGTGCCCAGGGCGACGGCAGCATCCTGCTGATGGGTTCGGTGCACGCCAAGCTCGCCTCACCGCTCAAGTCGGCCTATGTCACCGCCAAGCACGGCCTGCTCGGGCTGGCGCGGATGATTGCACAGGAGGGTGGCACGAAAGGCATGCGCGCCAATGTGATCTGCCCCGGATTCGTGCGCACCCCGTTGGTAGACCAACAGATTCCCGAACAGGCGGCCGAACTCGGCATCTCCAAACAGGCCGTGGTGAAAGACATCATGCTGGGCGGCACGGTAACGAAGGAATGCACCACCATCGATGATGTGGCTGACGTCGCGTTGATGTTTGCCGCCTTTCCGACCAACGCACTCACCGGTCAGTCGCTGCTGGTCAGCCACGGCTGGCACATGGAGTAAGCGACATGGCAGCAAGACAATCGCGCACGCACGAATTTGAACAGGTGGCGCTCGCGCTGCAGGGCGGAGGGGCGCTGGGGGGCTACCAGGCGGGTGCCTACGCCGCGCTGGCCGACGGCGGCGTCGAGCCGGACTGGGTGGCTGGCGTGTCGATCGGCGCGATCAATGCGGCGATCATCGCGGGTAACGCGGCGAACGCTCGGGTCGACGCGCTCGAAGGCTTCTGGCAGCGCATCACACGCTTCATGCCGGACAATTTCGCACTGCCCAAGCTGGCGTTGCCGCCCGCATTCGCCAACATGCTCTCGGCCAGTCGCAACCTCGCCTTCGGCCAGCCGGCGTTCTTCCAGCCGCGCCTGCCGCCGCCCTACCTATGGCCGGAGGGCACGCCGAACGCGGTGAGTTTTTACGATATTGCGCCGCTGCGCGCTACGCTCATCGAACATGTCGATTTTGATCGACTCAACCGCGGCCCGATGCGGGTGTCGTTCGGTGCGGTCGATGTCGAGCGCGGCAACTATGTGTACTTCGACAACCGCGAACGCACCCTCGGCCCCGAGCACATCATGGCCTCGGGCGCGCTGCCGCCAGGATTTCCGCCGGTGGAAGTGGAAGGGCGGCTGTACTGGGACGGCGGCCTCGCCGGCAACACGCCGCTCGACTTCGTGCTCCACCATACGCCGCGGCCTGACACGCTGATCTTCCAGATCGACCTGTGGCCGGCGCACGGCCAGGTGCCCGGCAACATCATCGACGTCGCCGAGCGCGCCAAGGAAATCCAGTTTTCGAGCCGTACCCGCCTGAACAGCGATCACCTGGTGCGCGAGATGCGCCTGCATCGGCGCGTGCGCGAGTTGCTGGCACGCCTGCCGGACGACGAAGATGCGCGCGAGCTACTTGACGAACTGAGCGCCGAATGCGCCGGTGGCGTGGTCAACATCGTGCACCTGATCTACCAGAGCCAGGCCTATGAACACGACAGCAAGGACTACAACTTCAGCCGCCGCATGATGGAAGAGCACTGGCGCAGCGGCCGCGCCGACACCGAACGCATGCTCGCGATGCCGGCGGTGTTCGAACGACCCGGAGAGCACGAAGGGATTCGCCAGTTCGCGAGTGACAAGTTCTCCTGAAAACCGCCCCTGAACGCGTCCGGCCACCTCGCAGCGGGTGATCGCCGGACCAATTCGGCCCGATCCGGTATCAGTTGGTTCGACGCGGCGCCATGGCATCGAGCCAGTGCTCGATCACGGCCTTGGCCACCGGCGCCAGGCGAGCACCATGCAGGGCACTGGCGGCGCGCAGCGCAGGCACGTCGACCCCCGCCACCGTCAGTTCCGCATGGTGACCGATCAGCCATTGCTCGATGCGCGCCGGTTCCAGTTCGAGATGGAATTGCATTGCCAGTCCGTGGCGGCCGACCGAGAAGGCCTGGTGCGCACACGCTGCCGATGACGCCAGCGGGATGGCGCCAGGTGGCGTGTCGAAGGTGTCGCCGTGGCAGTGCAGCACGGGGAGATCACCCACGGCGGCAAGAGGCGAGGCACAACCGGCCTCGCTCAACTGCAGTGCCGACCAGCCGATTTCCGGGCGTCCGGACGGATACACTCGCGCGCCCATGGCGGCGGCCATGAGCTGTGCGCCAAGCCCGATGCCGAGCGTCGGCCGGCGCGAGATGAGGCGCTGGCCGATGACCCGGATTTCCTCGGCGAGATAAGGGTAGCGATCACTGTCGTAAGCGCTTACCGGGCCGCCACACACCACCAGCAGATCGGCATTGCGCAGGCGCTCGGCGCGTGCATTGACACCGGCATCGACCACGGCGATGGAAAAGCCGCGTTCGCGCAGCGGCGCTTCGAACTGGCCCAGACCCTCGAATGCCAGATGACGCAGGACGCAAGCGATCGCCATGGGCGCTTCAACCTAAAAGCGACAGTTGGACACGCCCGAGTGTGCGGCTGGCGGGCCGTCTGGCAAGGCGCGAGGAGGACGCAGGAGCGGCCCCTGAAACCTCCGTTGGCAAATGAGGTAACGCGGCCAGGCGGCCCGCCAGTCGTGCAATCGAGTATGTAGCGTACTCACCCAACGGACAAGTCTTTTCGAAGGGAGAAAATTCCATGTAATCAATACCTTCGCGAGAACAATAAGCGGTCAACTGCCGTTTTTAGGTTGAATGAGCCCGCAGACGGCGCCAGGCGCCGATGCCGGCCAGCCCACTGAGCATCATCAGCGCGGTCGTCGGTTCGGGTACGGCGGAGATCACGGCCGGCACACCGAGCGTGGGAATATCGAGCGTCACGT